>JAGRHM010000662.1:0-3031 GCA_020445005.1 Candidatus Competibacteraceae bacterium
AAGTTATTATTATGAAAGTCGTTGAAATGTTTCTCGAACGAATTATCCTGCTTAGCCGCTGGCTGCTGGCACCGCTGTATCTGGCGCTGATCGCCGTGCTGATTTTGTTTACCGTCAAGGCGGTGCAGGAAGCTGTTCATTTGTTCCAAATCATTCTGGGAGCGAGCGAAACTGATCTGATTCTGTCAGTGCTGGCGCTGATTGATATGGTGCTGGTCGCCAATTTGTTAGTCATGGTGATTCTCAGCAGCTATGAAACCTTCGTTTCCGCGCTTGATACCACGGGAGACCAGGAAAAACCCTCCTGGCTGGGCAAAATCGATGCCGCCACCATCAAGATTAAGCTGGCGGTCGCCATCGTCGCTATTTCTTCAATTCATCTCCTCAAGGCGTTTATGACCGCCCCTCCCCATAATGGCGACCAGCCTCTATGGAACAACCATTTGTTTTGGCTGGTGGTCATTCATCTGACTTTTGTCGTATCGGCGTTGGGGATGGCGGTTGTGGACCGGATTGCTTTTGCTCAGCATCGTTCGCACTGAAGCCCCTGCCGCCCTACCCAGTCGCGGGCGAACTGCCAGGCGACTCGACCACTGCGCGATCCGCGTTGCAGCGCCCAGCGCAAAGCCTCCCGCTGGGCGGCTTCGTCCAGTTTCGCCGGCCATTCCAGGCGCTCCAGCCAGTGGGCAACGATAGCCAGATAGTCGTCCTGACTGAAGGGGTGAAACGACAACCAGAGCCCGAAGCGTTCCGACAACGAAATTTTTTCCTCGACGGCCTCGCCGTAATGTAACTCACCTTCTATCAGCCGGGCATCCTGGTTTTCCTGCACGTACTCCGGCAACAGATGGCGGCGATTTGAAGTAGCGCACAACATGACATTGTCGGGCGCAACATTGATGGAGCCGTCCAGCATGGCTTTGAGCGCCTTGTAGCTGGGATCATTAGCTTCAAACGATAGATCATCGCAATACAGCACAAACCGCTCAGGCCGTTCGAAAAGCGGCTCGACAATATCGGGCAAATCCAGTAGGTCATGCCGATCGACTTCGATAAGTCGCAGACCCTGGTCGGCATACTCGTTAAGCAGCGCCTTGATCAGCGAAGATTTCCCCGTACCCCGCGCGCCCCATAGCAGGACGTGATTGCAGGGGCGACTGTCCAAAAACTGTCGAACGTTCAAATCCATCGTCGCTTTCTGGCGGTCAATCCGTTGCAAATCGGCCAAGCGTAATCGATGAGGATGTCGCACTGGCTGAAGATGACCCGTTTGGGCGAAGCGTCGCCAGCGAAATGCCTGATATTGCGCCCAGTCCGGCGCTTCCAGCGTCGCCGGCAACAACGCTTCGCAACGCGCCAGCACACGATTTATCCGCTTGGATAGCTCCGCATCCAGCGTTAAGCTCCCCGACTCCACGATTTCAGCGGCTCATCACCAGAGTGCTCGATCCCTGGCTAGGGCTTTCCAGCAAGATCAGATCAGCCACAATGCGGGCGCTTTCCTCCAGGGCGATGTCAGGAATCAGACTATCCTTGCCTTCCGGAATCTCGTCGCCCGTTTTCAGCAATGGCAATTTTTTAAGCGCCCGGTAACGATTCTCGCGCTCCCGTTGCCAGGCTGCGAGTTGCTCCTGCTCGGCGCGGCGCTGTTTCTCCACGAGGGAGACCGTGGCCTTATCTCGTTGTTGACGGGTAAATGCCAGATCACGCAGGAACGCTTGATAATCCGGATCGTCGGCCACCCGGCGCTGGTGCCGCCGAGCCAGTTCCGGCACCAGCGTTGCCAAGCGCCGTTCCCCTTCGTAATGAGTGGCGGGGATTTCATCCCAAGGCAAGGCGTTTTTCTGTGCGCTTTCACCAAGGTCATCGCTGTCCAGTATCGACGGAATAGCGATATCCGGCAGTACGCCCCGGTGTTGGGTGCTCCCGCCGCTGACCCGGTAGAATTTGGCGATAGTGATTTTTAACTGACCCTGCGGTTCATTGTTACGGGTCAAGCGGCTTAGATCAACCAGCGTTTGCACGGTGCCTTTGCCAAAGGTCGGATCGCCAATCACAATACCGCGTCCATAGTCCTGGATCGCGCCCGCGAAGATTTCCGAAGCCGAGGCGCTGGCGTGATCCACCAGCACCGCCAAGGGACCATCGTAGACTTGGCCTTCGTCCTCATCTTCCTCGACCTCTACGCGGCCGTTGGAATTTCTGACCTGGACCACCGGCCCCTCATCGATAAATAAGCCGGTTAAATCGACTGCTTCCTGCAAAGAGCCGCCGCCGTTCTCGCGCAAATCCAGCACCAACCCATCGATGCCATCCTGGAGTTCCTTCAACAGTTGCCGAACATCGCGGGTGGTGCTGCGATAGTTCTTGACGCCGCGCCGGGCTGCCTCAAAGTCGCTGTAAAATGCCGGGATGGTGATAATGCCCACGCGCAATTCGCGGCCACCCGAATCCTTGAAGGTTTTGATCTCGCTCTTGGCCGCCTGTTTTTCCAGTTTGATGGTGTCGCGCACCAGCCGCACGGTTTTTTCCGCCGCCATCGCGCCCGCTTTGCCAGGCAGGATCTTCAAACGCACGACTGTGCCGCGCGGACCGCGAATTTTCTCGACAACATCATCCAGTCGCCAGCCGACAATATCGATCCAGGGTTCTTTATCACCTTGTGCGACAGCGACGATCTTGTCACTGGGACGAATCTGCTGGCTGAGATCCGCCGGACCACCGGTCACCAGTTCGACAACTGTGACTTGTTCGTCCTCCATACGCAATACGCAGCCAATGCCCTCCAGCGATAGACGCATCTGAATATTGAAATTCTCGGTATTGCGTGGCGAAAAGTAGGCGGTATGGGGATCGAAAGCCTGAGCTACTGCATTCATATACCACTGAAAAACATCGTCGCTGGTCGATTGCAGGGCTTGCCGCAACCGATTGTCATAGCGTTTCCTTAACAATTCGCGGGCGGAGGCTTGATCCTTACCTGACATTATCAGTGTTAGCATTTCATGCTTCACGCGCTTGCGCCACAGGT
>JAGRHM010000662.1:3093-3626 GCA_020445005.1 Candidatus Competibacteraceae bacterium
GATTCGTCGATATCAAAACGGAATTCCTGCTTCAGGAGAGACTGGACATAGGCGGTTCGCTCGGCTAGTCGGCGCAGGTAGGTGTTGAAAATGGCATAGGCCGGTTGCAGATCGCCTTCCTTCACGGCGTCGTCCAGGGTCGTGCGATAGGGTTCGAAACGGGCGATGTCGCTGGCCAAAAAATAGGAACGGCTGAAATCGAGACTGTCGAGATAAGCATTCAGCACCAGTGATGACAGTGCGTCATCCAGTGGACTTTGCCGATAATGATGTTGCGACAACAGATTGGCGATAGTCCGATCCAGCGCATCCTGACGGGAAGTCGGCGCCAGCATCTTGATTTGGAGATTGGCGTTAGCAGCACCCGGTTTCGCAAAGACCCCAGGCGCCCATAGAATCAGGGACAACAGGAGAACAGTCAGGAGTTTCAAGCTTGGCAAAGGGTAGTGCATGATGTTTCTCGAAGGGATAGACCGATAGATCTCGAACGCCGCATTACTCTTGTTCAGAGCGGGGCGGGATGAACCAACACA
>JAGRHM010000663.1 GCA_020445005.1 Candidatus Competibacteraceae bacterium
CTGAGGTTCTACCATTGAACTACACCCGCGTGTGTAATTTCTCACCCGGCCTGTCTGAATCCAGGTGGGCTGGCGCTGACATAAAGAAAATCCTAACGCTAAAGCAGGCTCCTGGCAAGACTTGTGTACCGGTAAACCGACAAGGAATCGGGATAGGTGAAATTACTCGGGAATGCGATAAACCTCTGGGTCCGGCGCATCCTTCAGCCAATTGGGCATTTTACCGCGACCCGTCCAGGTTTGATCAGGGTCTGCCGGGTTACGATATTTAGGCCGACCTTTCCGGCGTCCGCTGTATTGCAACAACTCCTCTGGCGTCATGCCAAAGCCTTTAGCTTCTTCGATCCATCGATGACGAGTTGCATGGATTTCGTCCACCTTTTTGCGGTCGATTTCTTCTTGAGCCCGCTTGATCAGAATATTCAGTTGGTCAAGTGAAGAAGAATCGAGAATATCGTTAATTGTGTCGCTCATGTTCTTTACGCACCGCTTTTAATCGTTTATTTCAGGGAAGGCTGTGATTTCAGCTACTCGGTTATTATAGGGCATTCATTTTTCCATTCGCAATCACTTTGTAGTTTTCCGGAAAACTTGATAAGTTACTTTGCGACTTGGATGATCATTGTGATCGGATATTTTGGAATACTTTTCATTCATGCTGAATTAAATAATCGACTGTATATGAAATCGATTCTAGATAATTCGAATGGCAATAGCGGTTTGCCCAGACCCATTCGCACTTTTGTGCGTCGCGAAGGGCGAATGACTGTCGCCCAGCAGCGCGCGTTCATCGAGTACTGGGGGCGGTTTGGAGTTGAAGCGGATGACCGGTTGCTCGATTTGGACAAAGTGTTTGGGCGCTCGACGTCCGGGGTTTTAGAGATTGGTTTTGGTAATGGGGAGTCATTGGCCGCCATGGCGTCTGCACATCCAGACGTGAATTATTTGGGGATTGAAGCGCATCGCCCTGGCGTTGGGCATCTACTGCTCAGGGTAGCGAGACTGCAATTAACGAATCTGCGGGTGATGTGCGCCGATGCAGTCGAGGTGTTGGAAAAACAGTTGCCGGATGCATGCCTCGATCGCATACAGATTTTTTTCCCCGATCCCTGGCCCAAGACGCGCCATCATAAACGCCGATTGATCCAACCGCGGAATGTTGGATTACTGGCGCGCAAGCTTAAGCCGTTTGGGCAATTGCATCTGGCTACTGATTGGGAGGATTATGCCCTTTCGATGTTGGATATACTCAGCGCGACTCCCGAACTGGTGAACACCGTATCCGGTAATGGATTCGCGCCGCGTCCAGCATGGCGGCCCATCACCCGATTCGAACAGCGCGGGCTGCGCTTTGGGCATGTCATCCGAGACTTGTTATTCGCGCGCCGCTAGGGATCTGAGAGGCTGTTTGAAAAGTTCAGATCGAATCCTCATGTTGGGAGGAGGTGATTTTTTGAGGGTCTGAATATGAGCCGACATGAAGTATACCTGACTGATCTGAGTGATGCGGCTTGGGAAGTGATCAAGGATCTGATTCCTAAGCCGAAACCAGGGGGTCGGCCGCGTACATTAGATATGCGAAAGGTCGTCAACGCCATACTCTACATAGTCGTCGGGGGCATTCAATGGCGAATGCTGCCGCATGACGATCCCCAATGGCCCAGTGTGTACCACTCTTTTCGCCAATGGCGAGATGATGGAACCTGGGAAAGAATCCACGATACGTTGCGGGCGCAAGTACGGGCTAAGGCAGGGCGGCACAAACATCCCACCGCCGGCTGTCTGGACAGCCACAGTGTCAAAACCACCCAAGTTCCGGGTGAACGCGGCTTTGATAGCGGCAAGCAGGTGAAGGGTCGTAAGCGACCTCTCCTCGTGGACACCTTGGGGTTGTTATTGGTGATTGTGGTAACGGCCGCCTCGGTCTCCGATCCCACCGGTGCCCGGCAGGTCTTTCAACGCCTGACCGGAGCGGGCAAGAAACTGCGGCGTATCGGGGTCGATGGGACGTATCGTGGCGCCCTGCTCGATTGGGTGATCTCCCGGTTTCGCTTTATTTTACAACCGGTGATGCGTAACAGTACGCAAAAAGGCTTTGTGCTTTTAGCCCGTCGGTGGGTGGTGGAACGCACGTTAGGTTGGCTCAATTTGCATCGGCGGCTCAGTAAAAATTATGAAGTACTCTCGCAAACTTCAGAAGCCATGATCAGAATCGCTATGATCAAAATTATGCTCAATCGGTTGGCGGCATGATGATGACTTTTCAAACAGCTTCTGAGGATATTGAGATAGCACTAGCTGAACTAGCTTTCGTAGACCACAATAGATGAACTGTTCCCTTGCGCGAACGTGGCGATGGGTTTGTGACCGCCGGAGATTCCGTGTCACCCACCCAAACTGAACATGGACCGAGGCCAATCGAATGTGCTTTCGACTTTCTCTGAACGGTTTTTGCGTTAGGCGGTTGTGGTGTTGGATAGGAATGCTGACAACGTTGTGGATAGTGGCTGGAGCGGCGCTGGCTCAGGAAGGCGTAGCCTGGTCCGCGCCAACCATTGCCGCGCGATCAGCGGTGCTGATGAACCCGACTACGGGGGAAATTCTGTTCGCTAAGGAACCTCATTTGCGCCTGCCGCCGGCGAGCACCACCAAGGTCTTGACTGCGTTGGTGACGCTGGAGCGCCTCCATCTATTGGCGCGAGCGCCGGTGAGTCCCCAAGCCGCCAGCGCCCCGCCGAGCCGGGTTGGTTTGCGCGCTGGCGAGGCAGTTCTCGTTCAGGATTTACTCTATGGATTGATGCTCAAATCAGGCAATGACGCCGCCGAAACCCTGGCTGAGGCGGCGGCGGGGTCGATAGCCGGATTTGCGGAACTGATGAATCTCAGAGCCTGGCAAATCGGCGCGCGCGACAGCCATTTCATGAACCCACATGGTCTGCCCAATGATGATCATTATACGACGGCCTATGATCTGGCCCTGATTTTTCGCCAGGCGATGAGCCATCCTGTATTTGCTGACATCGTGCGCACCCGCA
>JAGRHM010000664.1:0-2761 GCA_020445005.1 Candidatus Competibacteraceae bacterium
ATCCACAGACTTATCCACAGGAAAAATCGATGTATGTGATTTATTTTTAATAACAAAAAAAAGTTATCCACAGAAAATGCCTTCCCTAATAATAATAATCTTTATAAATATAAAAAATTATTATTGATCGGCTCGATGCAGAGCGTGCTGATCAAAGTTAAATTTTTAAAACCCCTGACTTTAGTCGGGAGTTAGCCTCCACCCGCTGGACCGACGCCACGGGTTTTGAGAATGTTTACGGGAGAAATGCATGAAACTGGAAGCCAAGCGCGAGCAATTGCTCAAACCGCTGCAACATGTCATCGGCGCGGTCGAGCGTCGGCAGACCCTGCCGATTTTGACCAACGTGCTCCTGATAGCGCAGGAGCAGGATTTGACGATAACGGCTACCGACCTGGAAGTCGAACTGTCCGCGCGAACAGAACTGGCCGTGCAAACGCCAGGCGAGATCACTTTGCCCGCCCGCCGTCTGCATGACATCCTGCGAGCTTTGCCAGAGGATGCAACCGTGACGCTCAGCGACGAGGGTGACAAGGCGACAGTGCGTTGTGGGCGCAGCCGCTTTACCCTGGTCACGCTGCCCGCTGCTGATTTCCCCACGCTGGAAGATTTGCCTTTCGAGGGCGATATTCGCCTGCGCCAGGGCGACCTGCGCGGCATGATCGAGCGCACGCACTTTGCGATGGCCCAGCAAGACGTGCGCTACTACCTGAACGGTTTGTTGTTGGAAACCACGCCCGGCGTGATCCGGCTGGTGGCGACGGATGGCCACCGACTGGCGTTCCAGGAACTGAAAGCCGAGGTCGATGTGGCGGAAGCGCGCCAGATTATCGTACCGCGCAAAGGAGTGCTGGAATTGCTGCGGCTATTGGCCGATAGCGACGCCGAAGTCGTGCTCAATCTTGGCGCTAACCACATTCGGTTAGCGCTCGACGATATTCGCTTTACTTCCAAGCTGATCGACGGCAAGTTCCCGGACTACCAGCGCGTCATTCCTCGCGAGAGCAGCCGGATTGTCATCGCCGACCGGATGGCGCTGCGCAGCGCGCTGGCCCGGACCGGCATTGTGCTTAACGACAAAACCCAGGGGATCAGTCTGCAACTGGAGGACTGGATTATGCGAACAAAGGCCCGAAATACCGACCAGGAAGAGGCCGAGGAGGAAGTCGAAATCAATTACAACGGCGGCGTGATGGAGATCGGTTTCAACGTGACCTACCTGCTCGACGCTCTAGGCGCATTGAACGGCGAGCTGGCCAAGCTGTCGTTCTCCGACGCCGCCAGCAGTTGCCTGATCGAAGAGGCTGAGGGTGAGAGCGGTCGCCATGTTATTATGCCCATGCGGCTTTGAGCGGCGCCAGGCATCAGGCTCCAGGTTCACAACCGGCTGTTTCCCTCACCCGTTTGCGGGGGAGAAGTTAGGGCGAGGGCGTTTTTACCGGGATTTGGCATGCGTATCGCGACTCTCGACATTTCCGGTTTTCGCAACCTGAGCAACATTCAGATCGAGTGTTCGCCCGGATTGAATCTGGTGATAGGCCCAAACGCCTCCGGCAAGACTAGTTTGCTGGAGGCGCTGTACTTTCTGGGGCGGGGACGCTCGTTTCGCACCCGCCAGCCCCGGGAATTGATTCAAACTACTGCGTCGGCCTGCAGGCTGGTCGCTGTTCTGCAAGCCGCTGATGGTCGGCGGACGCCGGTTGGCCTGGAGCGCGATGCGCGCGAACTAACGGCACGCATCGGCGGCGCTCCAACCCGGTCGCTGGCGGAGCTGGCCCGACGAACGCCAGTATTATTGCTGAATCCCGACAGCCATCGCTTGCTGGAGGACGGACCCCAGCAGCGACGCCGATTCATGGACTGGGGACTATTCCACGCCGAACCCGACTTTCTCGAAGCCTGGCGCCGTTACAACAGCGCCTTGCGCCATCGTAATGCCGCGCTACGCTCCGGCGGCGCCAATCGGCTGGTGGATGCCTGGGATGGCGAGTTGGCGGCGGCAACCGTTCTCGACCGGCTGCGCGGAGCCTTCTGTGAGGCCCTGGAAGGCGTTTTAAGGCGATTTATTGAAGCTATCCTGGTTGGGGTAGGGGTCCAAGTCGATTATCGCCGTGGTTGGCCTCTGGAGCCGTCTGAACGCGATTTCCCGGAATGGCTGCGCATCGGGCGCGATCAGGATCGCCAGCAGGGCCATACCCGTTTCGGCCCACATCGGGCTGACTTTGTCGTCCGCATCAATGGACACCCGCTGTCCGAGGCGCTCTCGCGCGGCCAGCAGAAGTTGCTGGTCATTGCCCTGGTGCTGGCGCAGGCGGAGCTGTACCGACGCCATGTCGGCGATGCCTGCATCCTGCTGATCGACGACTTGCCGGCGGAACTGGATGCGGACAACCGAATGCGAGTGATGCGCGCCCTGGCCGCGCTCGACGCCCAGGTGTTCATCACCGCCATCGAATCGGAATTGCTGGACGCCGTCCTCTGGCGGGAAAGCCGGACTTTCCATCTCTCCCAGGGGCGAATCCACGATTCCACATCGCCGAACCGCCATTGAAGCCCTCTAAGTGTTATAATTCTCCGTCTTCAACGGATTTGGGAAAGCGGGAATTATGAACGATTCGTCTTATACTTCGTCGAGCATCACGGTCCTGGAAGGACTGGACGCCGTGCGCAAACGGCCAGGCATGTATATTGGCGACACGGATGACGGCACCGGTTTACACCACATGGTGTTTGAAGTGGTGGATAACTCCATTGACGAAGC
>JAGRHM010000664.1:2823-3654 GCA_020445005.1 Candidatus Competibacteraceae bacterium
GGACAATGGTCGCGGCATTCCCACGGATGAACATTCCAAAGGCCGTTCCGCTGCTGAAGTGATCATGACCGTGTTGCACGCCGGCGGCAAGTTTGACGACAAATCCTACAAGGTTTCCGGCGGCTTGCATGGCGTCGGCGTATCGGTTGTCAACGCTCTGTCAGAATCTCTGTGGTTAACGATCCGCCGGGATGGCAAGGTTCATCAGCAGGAATACCAACTTGGCGATCCACAGGCGCCGCTGCGGGTGACCGGCGACACGGATTTAACCGGCACCGAAATTCATTTTAAACCCAGTTCAACCGTTTTTACCCATATTGATTTTCATTACGACGTACTGGCTAAACGCTTGCGCGAGCTGTCATTTCTCAATTCCGGCGTGCGTATCCGCCTGCGCGATGAACGCACCGGCAAGGAAGACTGTTTTGAATATCAGGGTGGAATCAGGGCATTTGTCGAGCATTTAAACCGCAATAAAACGCCGTTACATGAGCAGGTGTTTTATCTGGATGCGACCCGTGATGACATCCGGGTTGAACTGGCGATGCAATGGAATGATTCTTATCAGGAAAATGTCTTCTGTTTTACGAATAACATCCCTCAGCGCGACGGCGGCGCGCACTTGGCGGGCCTGCGCGGGGCGCTGACCCGCACCCTGAATCAGTACATGGAGGCGGAAGGGATTTTAAAGAAAGCCAAGGTCGAGACCAGCGGCGATGATGCCCGCGAGGGCTTGACGGCTGTGTTATCGGTGAAACTGCACGATCCCAAGTTCTCCTCGCAAACTAAGGACAAGCTGGTGTCTTCCGAAGTCAGGCCAGCGGTCGAATC
>JAGRHM010000665.1 GCA_020445005.1 Candidatus Competibacteraceae bacterium
TTACGCCACTGATTTAGCGAATCCCCCCTCCACATTGCTCATCAGCCTGCCTTTAATGATATTTACCTTGGTGGCTGCTCTGACCATGCCGCTGGCGGGTTGGCGCTTTGAACGGATTGGCAGCTCGCGGACCTTCGCCGAAGGTGCGTTACTGACGACCGTTGGACTCATTGGAACGGGCCTGGCGTTCAGTTTTTACGACCTGCTTGGCTGGCGCGCGTTGACCGCGATCGGTTACGCCTTCATGTACGTCGCTTGTCAGGGCTATGTCGTCGCCAACGCCTCACCTCAGCAACAAGCCGGCAGCAGCGCTTTGTTTGTCAGCGGTTTAATGGCCGCCACCATTTGTGGTCCGGCGATTGGCGGTATCCTCGCCGATCACATCGGTTATACCGCCACTTTCGGTTGCGCGGCCATTCTGGCGTCGTGCGCTGGAATAATGGCCTTCCGCTTGCTAAACGCCGCGCCGCTGACGAAGCCCCGGCCACGCCGACCAACGCGCGGCTTGATTCGGGCGTTGGCCGGCAATGGGCGTTTCGCGCTGTTGATGCTGTTTGCCGCCATTCCCGCCAAATTGTTGCTCAATGGCTTCCTGTTCTTCCTCGTGCCATTGACCCTGAGCGAATTTGGCGACAGTCGCTCAGAAATCGGGCGAATTGCCATGATATACGGGCTGGCTGCATTGTTTATGGGGCCAGTGCTGGCTCGGCTGGCTGACCGCTTTGCCCTGCATGGTTTGTTGGTCGGCGTGGGTGGTCTGTTGACCGGACTCGGTCTGATACTGGTGTTTTTCTTTCCCACGACGACCGGGGTGCTGGTAAGCGTACTGATGCTGGGCATTGGCCAAGCCATGAGCATTTCTTCACAATTGGCGCTGGTAACCGGTATTGGACGAGCGGCGATTGAACAATTTGGCCAGGGACCGGTGCTAGGGAGCTATCGGCTGATCGAACGTCTGGGCGGCGCGGTGGGTCCCCTGGCGGCTGCGGGTCTCGCCGCCATCTTCGGTTATCCGGGCGCAATCACCCTCCTTGGTATGCTGGGGGTGCTCACCGCCACCCTGTTCAGCGTCAGCTTCCTGATCCTGGGGGTCGAACCCGAAGCGGACGATGAATCGCCACCTCTGGAACTTCAAAAAGCCTGATGATGCGCCGACGTATTCTCCTGCTATCCATTGTGCTGTTGATATTGGCGGGCGAAGTCTTTGCCGGTCCACCTCCCTCCCCCAACCCTTCCCCGCCAGAGGGGAGGGAGCAAAAGGCAGAGCAGCAACGCTTCCGGATCCTGATGCTGCTCTGGCGGGGTGAGACCCAGGTAGAAGCCGGCTTCAGGTCTTACGTTGAGGAACGCGAATTACCCTTCGATTTGATTATTCGCGATGCCGGCCAAGACCCGAATCGTATTCCCGATCTGGTCGCTGAGGCTCGGCAACTCAAACCGGATCTGGTTTATACCTGGGGCACCCCGCTGACCCTGGGCGTGGTTGGCTCCTATGATCAGGTCGATCCAGCCCGTTATTTAACGGAAATCCCTGTAGTTTTCACCATGGTCGCCTACCCGGTGGAATCGCGTATCGTTCCCGCGTTCGTCTCATCCGAACGCAATGTCACCGGCACCACGCATACGGTTCCGGTGGAGGCGCAGATTAAGGCCATACGCGCCTATCGCCCCATGAAACGACTAGCGGTGCTGTACAATCCCACCGAACCGAACTCGGTCATCAACATTGGCGAATTGCAGCGCGCCGCCCGGAATCTGGATTTCGAATTGCTGGCCGAATCCGTTCCCTTGGATCACGAAGGTCGTCCTGACCCCAGCATCTTGCCTGAATTGGTGGACCGCTTGGCGGCGCGGGAACCGCAATTTCTGTATCTGGGACCCGATACTTTCATTGGCGAACATCGTCAAACTCTGACGCGCGAAGCGCTGCATCGCCACTTGCCCGTATTCGCCGCTACCGAGCGACCCATCTTTGATAGCCTTATTACCCTTGGGTTGGTAGCGCCCTATTGGCATCTGGGCCGTTTCACCGCTTTCAAAGTTGAGCAAATCCTGCTACAGAGCCAAAGACCCCGGGATCTTCCGATCGAAACCCTGCACCGCCTTACTTATTTCGTCAAGTTGCCGATCGCTCGCCAATTAGATCTTTACCCACCACTGGCTATCCTCAACTATGCCGAGGTGCTCGAATGAGCTGTAGCAGTCCGGATGAAATCCCGGCTGACTTTCACCGAATCGGGTTGCTCACCCGGCGCAGCGGGCAACCGGTTCAGGTTCCCTTTCGCGCGCGTCTGCTGAAACCGACCGCATTGGCTGAAGTGCAGGACATCCATCAGGAAGCGTTGCGTCGATTACCGGAACCGGGACTGGTCCGCGCTGATTCGGAGGCTTTTTTCGCTCATCACTTCAGCGGCGAAGGACGCACCCTGGGAGTGTTTGCCGAAGATCGGCTGATCGCCTATGGCATTCTGGGCTTACCCGCAGGACCGGACTACCGCTATGACCGGTTCCTTGAGGATCTAGGTCTGCCCGCCGGCGAATGGCCTCGCATGGCCCAGTTAATCGGGGTGGCGGTGCGGCCCGAATGGCGCGGCAATAGCTTGCATCGCCGCTTATGCGAATGGCGACTGGAATTGGCCCATACTGTTCATCGCTGGCAAATCGCGGCGGTCTCCGCACCCGGTAATCCCTGCAGTTGGCGCAATCTGTTAGCGGCAGGGCTGCGGGTCAAAGGCATCAAATTGCTAGGCGGCCAGCAGTTACGCTACCTGCTCCACGCTGATCTGCGCGGTGCGCCACCCCTCGATTCCGCCGGCGCTGTAACCGTCGAGGTCTCCGCCATGACTGAGCAACGGCGTCTGCTGGCAACTGGTTACTGGGGTTATGCCGCCGTCGTGGCGCAGAATGTTCCGCAACTGCGTTACGCGCGTCCCCTTCCGCCATGAAATTGCGCACCCGCATTACCCTGAGCGTCACGCTTTCTTTTATCGTTGTGGCCGGCGGTTTGGCGCTGGAAGGACGGGTGCGCGAATGGGAAGCCGAACGCCGCTACCAGGAAGTTCTGCTGACAGGCTATCAAAACACCTGGAACGGCATTGCCAACGCTGGATTGCAACGTCTAGCGGCCCTCATTCCGACAATCACCCGCAATCAAGAGGCATTGCGCACTCTGGCGCAGCGCGATCGCGCTGGTTACGCGCGCAGTCTGGTGGAATTCGTCGCCAACTTGCAAACCAACGCGCCGCCGATCTCCTTTGAAACCGTCATTTTGAATGGCGATCTATTCTTTAGCACCGAAGATGATAATTTTAGCAGGGTCACCCCGTCCGCTGATCCAGCTCGGCCGCATCTACTATCTCCGCGCCTGATCGACGCCACGCTCCGCGACGGTAACACGCTGCTAGGGCTTGTTCCCTTGCGCGATGGTCATTACGGCTTGACTGTCGCCTTTCCACTGTTGGATCGAACGGGTCCCACCGCGATCAGCGCGCTGTATCTGCATGTTGATCACCTGCTGCCGGCCTTTGCCGCCAGCGTCAACGCACCCGCGTTTTTCCAGCACCCCAACGGCTCCTTAGATCAAGGCACCGATCCGGTACTGTGGCAACGCCTGGCTACGCAATTGACGACCCACCATGATCGTCAAGTTCGCACCGAACGCTATGACAGTCGGGTGTACACGGTCGCTGGATTGCCACTACAGGATTTGTTCGGCCAGCAAGTGGTGATTTTACTCACGATCGAGGACATTACCACCGCCTACTGGCGCGATATTCTGCTCGACGCCCTCTCGCATGGCGGGGTCGTCGTGACGCTCCTGTTGTTTCTGGGAGGACTGCACTGGTCGCTGCGTCGGGCGTTCCGGCCCCTCAATCAGGTCATCAGCGTTCTAAACGCTTTGGGCCGGGGTGACGTCCACATGCCAGAGTTATCAGCCAATCCGTCCCGCGACGACGAAATTGGTCGCCTGGCTCATACTGTTGAGCAGTTTCACCAGGCTCAGGTCGCGCGCAGCCAGTTGGCCAAGCTGCGCCAGGAATTGCATATCGCGGCAAACATTCAACGTTCGCTACTGCCGGCGTGCTTCCCGAAAAGAGCGGAGTTTGACTTATTTGCCGAATTGCACCCGTTTGGCGAAGTCGGCGGTGATTTTTACGATTTCTTTGAGTTGCCTGATGGCCGCTTCGGACTCGTTATCGCTGACGTATCGGACAAAGGCGTCGCCGCAGCGTTGTTTATGGCGGTTGCGCGCACCGTCATCCATGCCGTCGCGCAGATCGTGCCAGACCCAGGACCTTGCATGGAACAGGCGAACGCCCTGTTGAGCGAGGACAATGCTACGGCGATGTTCGTCACCGTATGTTATGGAACGCTTGATCCGGCCAGTGGGGAATTTCGCTATGCCAACGCGGGGCATAATCCCGCCTACCATATCGCGGCGGATCACACAGTGACGGCGCTGCCCTTGACCGGCGGCATGGCGCTGGGGATCATGGGCGACCTGACCTTCGCCGAGCGAAGTTGCATCCTGGAGCCAGGCGAGCGCCTGCTGTTTTACACGGACGGAGTCACTGAAGCCATCAACCCGCGCAACGAGGAATTCACGACCCATCGTCTTGAGACGGTGTTGGCGCTAGCGCCGACCGAGACCCGGGCGCTCATTACCGCCGTTACCACCGCAGTTCAGACCTTCGCAGAGGGCGCCCCGCCCGCCGACGATTTGACTTTGCTGGCGCTGGTTTATCGGGGAACTTGAACCCAGTCATTTCAACCGCGCCTGACCCGCCTGACCGATCACACTCTCGGCGCGGCCACTCGCCGCAGCAGGTCATCAAGCACTTCATCGATGTGCGCTCCTTCCATCTCATACTCCGCCGCCAGCGTCAGCCGATGACGCAAGGCCGGCTTGGCGATGCTCTTGACATCATCCGGAGTGACGAAATCCCGCTGGTTCAACAACGCCTGGGCGCGGGCGGCGCGAATCAGAGCAATGCCGCCGCGCGGTCCTGCGCCAATCGCAAACCCCGGCGTTTTCCGGGTCGCCGCCGCCAGGCGCGCCGCGTAATCCAGCACCGCCTCATCGACATTCAGCCGGGCTGCAATCCGTTGCAGGGTGAGCACCCGTTCCGGATCAGCCACCGCCCGCACCCGCGACACATCCAGCTTGTCCCCAACCTGTCCGCCGGTCACTTGACGCAACAGCGCAACTTCTTCCTCAAGAGTAGGGTAATCGATCTGCACTTTCAGCAGAAACCGGTCGAGTTGCGCTTCCGGCAAGGGATAGGTGCCTTCATGTTCGATGGGATTCTGCGTGGCCAGAGTCATGAACGGTGGCGGCAGCGGGAAGGACTGGCCTTCAATGGTCACCTGCCCCTCCTGCATCACCTCCAGCAACGCCGCCTGCGTTTTCGCTGGGGCGCGATTGATCTCGTCGGCCAGCAGGAAATGGCAAAACACTGGCCCTCGGCGGATTTCAAATCGCTCTTCACGCAGATTGTACAGGGCATGGCCGGTCACATCGCTGGGCATCAGGTCAGCGGTAAACTGGATGCGGCCAAAACGGGCGTTGACGCAAGCGGCCAGCGCACGCACCAGCAGGGTTTTACCCAGTCCCGGCACGCCTTCGACCAGCACATGACCGGCAGCGCCCAAGGCGATCAGCGCCTGGTCGACCACCGCTTGCTGGCCTATCAGCACTTGACCAATTTCGCGCCGCAGGGTTTGCAGAAAATCGCCCGCCCACTGCAATTCGGCGCTGGAAGGCGGATTCACGCTAGCGGTGGGAGAGGTTTCACTCATCGGGGGCGATTAAGACGTTGCAGGGTTTGCAGGGTTTGGACCAGATCACGTTCATTCAGCGGCTGGTCGGAGTGGGTTAACACCGCGATATCAGGCGCTGAACCGGGCTGGCGATGTTCGATTTGACGTAGAGTATAGTGGCGAGCCGCCTGGAGGAGCATTGGTCCAGCGCCTTGTCGCCACAGGAAACGGGAACAGGCGCGCAGATGTTCCCCCAATCGCCGTTGTTCGCCGGAACGCGAGACCAGGAGCGGCCCCAGTCGCTGGCTGTAGCTCCACAGCGCCGTCATCAGCGTCAGGATCAATCCCGCCAGAGGCATCCAGGCGTATTGCCACAGGAGTTGCGCCAGCGACGGGGTCAGCATCCGGTATTGGAGCCAGAGCTCGCCGCCGGGATCGCTCTGGTGAAGCAGCCCCCATAGAAAATCGGCATGCTCATGTTCGGCGAGCCGGCCGTTAGTGAACAGGCTCAGGTCCGTCAGCAGCGTAATTCGCCCTGCGCCCCATTCAAATGATCGCCAAAAGTCGCCATTCAATCGCAAATCGGCGCGAAAGCGAACCTGCAAGGGCGTCATCGCGGCGCTCAGTTTCACGGAAACCGGATCGGCGACCGGTTCCTCGACGCGCTGACTGTGAACTTCAAGCGAATTAAGCAGATGATCGCGGCCCTGGCCGGGTTCATAAGGCTGTTGCACGCTGACCAGTAAATGCCCACCCGCCTTCACCCAATCCAGCAACCATTGGCTGTCAGCCGCGCTGAGCGCGTAGCTGGGGATGGCGATGAGGAGGGTATCCATGATATGGAGTGGGTGAGGCAACTCATCCAGCCGACGCACACTATGGACCGTGCGACCCAAGCGGGTCAACAGCCGTTCCGCCAGGTAAAACGGATTGCGTCGGGCGGCTTCGTCATAGCCAGTGTAAACCTCTTCACTGCGTTGGATCAGGTGCTGACTGAGCCACAGCAATACACCGCCCACGCTGAACAGCGCCAGCAGAATCAAGGGAATCAACCATAATCGGGGATGGGTCATGCCGGTCGCGCGCTCCCTTTAGCGAAATGCCGGGGCCATTCGACGCACAAGCTCCGGGCATCGGCCTCATCCGGTAGGCGATGGGCGTAGGCTGTCGCCTGCCAGATAGGGGTGAGGCGGTGCAGAAAACCGAGCAATTCGGCGTCGGTCAGTTGTGCTGCGACCAGACGTAGACATTCCTCTTCGGTCATACCGGGTCGAATCGGCAAACCACATTGAGTCGCCAGTCCGGCCAGGCTGCCTTGATACAACATGCGCAACGCTTCGCGCGGCTGACCCTCGGTCCACAATCGCCAAGCCGCGTCACCCAGGCCGGCATCGGGCGGACCCGCTATTTCATGACGACCCTGCACCCATCGTGGACTGGATTTAACAACATGCGGTCCAGCACGGCGGAAAGCGCCCGGCGCGCGACGCCATAGCCACCCGATGACCACCGCAATGAGCAACCCCATCGCAAACCAGAGTAGCGCTTCGACGATCGTTGCGAACCATTGCCCGGGACGGGGATCATGCGGCGGACGCGGAGCGGGTTCTGTGGCATCATCATCCCGCCAGCGCCAGCGCTCCCGGACTGCGCAGATTTGCAACTCCGGTTCTTTCAGAGTCTCGGCCAATGCTTGTTTAACAACGCTATTGGACTGGGCCAGTTCCGCCTCGCGCGCCCGGCGCTGCTCACAGACCCAATGAATCCGCGACGGACCTGCATCATCCTGAGCAAAGCCGGTTACCGGAATGCCCGACAATCCCAAGCCTATCCCCGATACCGCCAGCATTGCCGCAACGCGCCCCGCTTGCGCCAGGCGCGCTGCCAACTTGCGAAAACCAAGTTCCAGATCCCAAGCTTCCAGCCAGGTGCGGCGGTTGAGATAAAGCGCAAAACCGGCGGCGACATAGAACGGTTCCACCAGACTCAATCCACAGAAACCCACCACATTCAGCCAAAGCTGTCCCCAGGCGTCGCTGTCATCCAGCAGATCAGAAAATTCCAGGGCCACGAAATCGGGAATGAGTATCCACACTAAAGCGATCAGCGCGAAATCCAGAGCAATTTCCAGGTGCAAACCGACCACGGTCAACCACATCGCCGCGCCCCGGCCTGGATAACTCAAATCGCGCAACCGTTGCCGGCGGGCTTTGCCCGTCAGTCCTTCCAGTTGTCCGACCGGCAACGTGAAGGAACGGGCGGAATCCAGACGCCGCCAGGTCAGCGCCGCCAGCGCCTGCCGCCGGCATAATAATCCCGGCAAGGCCCGCCAGAACTGGCGCCAATCGGGCGGATCGGCAAACAGGGCGTGACTGAACATATACAGCACCGGACGATCCAGCAGGGGTTTCAGCCACCACATCAGCCACGGCGCCAACCACCAGTGTCCCCAGCACGCCAGGTGCAACAGCACAAATAATGGCAGCGCGACCGCAAACCAGGCGGTATAGACCGGCCTGAACCACTGACGCGCCATCGCCATGCCCAGGTCAGTGGCTTCCCAGACATTGCGCCGGCGCAGTTCAGCGTTGATGGTTTCAAGCGCCACGCCGACCCGCCCATGTCAAATAGAGAATAACCAGCAGCCAGCCTGCAACGCCAACCGCATATTTGATATCCGCCGGAATCGCCCGGTTGGACGACCAGAAGGCTTCAATGAAGGCCGCCAGCAACAGGAGCGCGACGACGCCTAAAATGAGCCGGACGCCGCCGGATGCCGCTTGTCGCAAGGCTTCCAGCCGACTGAGCCGGCCCGGCGCAAGAATCGCCCAGCCCATTTTCAAGCCCGCCACTCCAGCCAGTACGATGCCGGTTAATTCAAAAGGACCATGTCCCGCAATGAAGGTATAAAAAGTCTCGATAAACCCTTGCGCCGTCAAATAACCGGACACCGCGCCAATGAAGAGTCCATTGAACAACAACATGAAAGCGGAACCTACGCCGAACAATACCCCGCCGGCGAAGGTGCGGAAACCCAAGCCGATATTATTGTGGATGTAGTAGCCGAACATCGCCAGATCACTCGCGGGGTTGCGGTCGTCAACCGTCGGATTAGGCGCGTACATCATTTCGAGATCAGCGACCGCTTCCGGCGACAGCAAACTGTAAATCAATTCCGGGGCCTGGTAGACCGCCCAACCCATGCCCAGTAGCGGCAGGTAGAACAGCGCCACGCAGAGCCAGAACAATCCGGCATCCGCGCGCACTCGTTGCGGAAAGTCAGTGGTCAAAAAGTCCAGCGCCACCTGCCAGCGCCGTTGCGGAGCGCGGTAAATCTGCTGATAGGCGCGCAAGGACCACTGATTCAGCCGCGCCAGTAGCGAACCGCTGTAGCGTCGGCAGCGCGC
>JAGRHM010000666.1 GCA_020445005.1 Candidatus Competibacteraceae bacterium
CCCGCCCGGGACTGGGATGTATTCCTGGAGGAAGGCATGGCGCCGGTCTTCGGCCATTTCCCTCGCAAACGTAGCCTATCGCTGTTTCAAGTCAGGGCGACGACGATCCGTCAACATCACCAGCAAACGCTGCGCGAGGCGCTGCAACAGCCGCACTACCCATTGCTGTTGCAACGCTTCGCCGAGTGGCTGGATCATCGCGCCTGGCGGGAAGGCTTGAGCGATGAACAGCGTGAGCGATTGGCAGAGCCGATTCCGCAGTTTGCTACGCCCTTGCTCGAAAAGAATCACCATAAGGTGGTGAATCGCGGCGAAGCATTTATGGAATTGTCCGCCGAGGAACGGCATGCCTTGCGCATCCGTATCAAGGAATTACGTTATGCCCTGGATTTCTTTGCCAGTCTATACCCCGCGCCTGCCGTCAAGGCGTATTTGAACGCGATGTCCCGCCTTCAGGACTGCCTGGGGATCATGAATGACATCACCGTGGCTCGTCGCTTACTGGACGAAGCGAAACTTAATGGAACCTCCGTCGCCCGACAAGTCATCGAAGGTTGGTATGGCTGCCGACTGGATCAGCATGAACGTCAATTTGCAGAGGTTTGGCGGCAATACCGGGAATGTGAACTCCCTTGGCAGGATTAAGGATTTTCCTTTGACCAGACGACTACAATTAAAAAGGAGAACCTGATTCGTTTCATCTGACTCCGGAGCGCCGCCATCATGTCTAAATCCACGCTCACCCAGCAACTGACTGAACTGATTATGGCCAAGCCCGTCGCGGCGACGGATCTGCAACAGGCCGCCTTGCTGACGCTGGACGCCATGGCCAACGCTATGGCGGGACGGATCAGCGAACCTGGCTCGATTCTGCTGCGCTGGGCTGGCGCGACCGAGGCGACCGACGCTGAACGCAATGCCTTTCTGCTCGGCTCGCTGACCCATATTCTGGAAACCGATGATTTGCACCGCGCCTCGGTCGTGCATCCTGGTTGCGTCGTCGTACCGGCGGCCTGGGCGGTTGCGGTTCGGGAAGGCATTCGCGGCCACGCCATGCTCAAAGCGGTCTTGTGGGGATTCGAAGCGACGACTCGGGTAGGCATGGCGGTGGGGCCTTCCCATTACCGCATCTGGCATAACACGGGGACTTGTGGACCCTATGGCTCGGCGATGGCGACGGCCGCGCTGCTGGGCCTTGACATGGTTACGACCGTCCACGCGCTGGGCAATGCTGGCGCTCAGTCCGCCGGTCTCTGGCAGTTTCTGGAGGCCGGCGCCATGACCAAGCATCTGCACGCTGGATGCGCGGCTGAAGCCGGCGTGTTGGCGGCGGATCTGGCGCGCTTCGGCTTTACCGGACCGCCCAATATCCTGGAAGGCGCAAAAGGTTGGTTTACGGCGACTTGTCCCGATGCCGATCCCGAGGCGGTCATCCGTGATCCTGATGCGCCCTGGCAGTTATTGCAAACCTCGATTAAGCCTTGGCCCTCCTGTCGGCATACGCATCCGGCGGTCGACGCCGCGCGCGAACTGCGTCGCCAGGTTACTGCTGAGGTGATTGAACAGATCGAAGTGGAAACCTACGCCGCGGCGCTGGAAGTCTGCGACCGACCGTTGCCGCAAAGTGAGTATGAAGCCAAATTTTCACTGCAGCACTGTGTCGCCGCGGCGCTGACCTGCGAATCCATGGATTTCGCGGCGTTCGCTGAACCCGTCCGGACAGAGCTGGCGGCGTTACGGGAACGGGTCACGCTGCGTCTGGCCCAACCTTACTCCTCGGCCTATCCCCGCGCCTGGGGCAGCGCGGTGACCGTGACTACCCAGGGGGGAGAACAGGTGACGGTGCGCCGGACCCATGCCAAGGGCGATCCCGAAGCACCGCTGTCGCCGGTGGAATTGATCGCCAAGGCGCGGATGTTGATGAATTATGGCGGGGTGCATGAGGCAGACCGGTTGATCGACGCCATTTTGGCGCTATCTGATGATTCCGCGTTGCCGCCTTTGCCGGAGATGCCGGTTTTTTTGGCAGTGCAGCAAAATAATGGGGGATAACTTATTGTTTGTGCAACAATTGTTGTTTTTTGCCGAAAAACAACGAAAAATAGTATGTTTACTCTAAATCTTTTGTTAGAATAGTGACTGTGTAGTGGGCGTTATGGCTTCTGCTCAGTCTACTGCACATCCTCCTTTGGTGGTTTTTGGCCGGGTCTCATTGCCCGGCCTTTTTTATTTTCCGCAATAAAAAACCCCGCGAGCGCGGGGCTGAGTGCTGCGATTCAACCGCGTGTTCGATCAATCATCGCCGGACATGACGCCCAGGATTTGCAGCAGGCTGAGGAACAGATTGAAGATCGTGATATACAGCGTGACGGTGGCCATGATGTAGTTGGTCTCGCCGCCGTG
>JAGRHM010000667.1 GCA_020445005.1 Candidatus Competibacteraceae bacterium
GTGACGTGAATGATCGTTCCATCCTGGATGCTGGTGCGCGCGCCGATGCGGATGCTCTGGATATCGCCGCGCACGACGCTCATCGGCCAGATCGAACTGTCCTGGCCGATTTCAACATCGCCGACGACCAGGGCGGTCTCATCGACATAGGCGGTGGGATGGATGCGAGGAGCAAGTTGCTCAAAAGAACGAATAGGCATGGTAGTTATCACGGGTCAGGGGTCAGGGGTCAGGTCAGGAAGCGCTTTGAATCGCTTACCGCATGGTGACCATTTCCTCGGCGCTGGTGGGATGAATGGCGACGGTGTCATCGAAATCACGCTTGGTTGCGCCCATGCGAATAGCGACGGCAAAACCTTGCAGCATCTCATCCGCGCCTTCGCCGATGAGATGCCCGCCGACGATTTTCTCTTCCGGACCCACGCACACCAATTTCATCACCATCGGCGGCTGGCGGGTGGTAAAAGCATGATACATGGGCCGGAAACGGGTCTGGTAAATTTTTACCACATCGCCGTATTGACTCCGCGCTTCTTCCTCGGTGAGTCCCACCGTACCGATGGGGGGATGGCTGAATACGACCGTAGGGATATTTTCGTAAGGCAGGCACCGGTCCGGTTGCCCGCCGAACAGTCGATCTGCCAGTCGGCGACCGGCGGCGATCGCGACCGGGGTCAGGTGAAACCGCTCGGTCACGTCGCCAATCGCGTAGATACCAGGAATGTTAGTGCTCTGAAAGGGATCAACGGGGATTACGCCGTTGGGCTGAACCGCCACGCCAGCCGCCGCCAGACTCAGCGCGTCCGTATTCGGTTCACGGCCAATCGCCCAGATCAGTGTATCAACATGCAGGACGCTGGCCTGACCTTGGCAATGCAGACTGAGCGCGCCGTTCGCCAGCCGCGCCACCGCTCGCACCTGGGTTTCCGTCAGTACGGTGATGCCGTCCTCGCGCAACCGCTCTATCAACTGTTCGCGGAGCATGGCGTCGAAGGAGCGCAGCACATGATCCTTGCGCACCAACAGCGTCACTTCGGAACCTAGGGCGTTCAGCATCCCCGCTAATTCAACCGCGATGTACCCGCTACCGACCAGAGCGGTGCGCGGCGGGCAGTTTTGCAAGGTGAAGAAACCGTCCGAAGTCATGCCAAATTCAGCGCCGGGCAGGAAGGGAACCTGGGGCCGACCGCCGGTAGCGATGACGATATGATCAGCGCTGTACTGTATACCGTCGACTTCAAGGGTATGGGCGTCAATAAACCGGGCCAAACCGTGAATCAGTTCAACCCCGGCCTTTTGTAAATAACCCAGATACCATTCGTTGAGTCCCTGAATGAAGGAATCACGAGCGTTTTTCAGCTTTTTCCAGTCGAAGCCAAAGTAATCCAGGCGAAAACCATAGCCCGGCGCATCATCCAACGCATGCGCAAGATGGGCGGCATACCACATGACTTTTTTGGGCACGCAGCCGACATTGACGCAAGTGCCGCCCAGCCGGCCTGATTCGATGAGCGCACAGCGTGCGCCATAACGGGCAGCCCGTTCAGCGACGGACAATCCGCCGCTGCCACCGCCGATAGCGATCAGATCATAATGCTGTTCAGCCATGCATCCCCTCCTCGAGTGGGACTTGATACGATCATGGTATGGAATCGCCCTGGAATAGTAAATTTTGAATTTGGTTAATATAGCGGGTAATCGGCGATTTTGCCTGTTTGAGCGGCGGGTATTGTTGACTGTCGTTAGCGAAACCTGAAAATTTGGAGATGCTTGCGAATGAAATTACAAATCTGTATAGTCTGCGTGGGTTTATAGCTATGGCCGCTGTGGGCTGGCGCCGGGAATTTGAATTGGCGCGGTGAGTGGACCCAGGGCGGGTTGATCATCGGCCA
>JAGRHM010000668.1 GCA_020445005.1 Candidatus Competibacteraceae bacterium
TCGGGTTTGGGCTTACAACCCCAATATCAATATAGCGTCCCCCGCAATCCGGAAACGGCCAGAATACGGGGTCTGACAATCACCGGAACGAAAACCTACTCTAAGCCGTGTGCTTTTTGCGCACTGCTGCCCTATTTCACCTTGCGTTGCGGCTTTCTCTCTTAGCGACGGGCCTAAAATATGGGGAGCATCCTACAAACTCCCGGCAGAGGACAGCAGATATGGCGGCGCTTAATCATGTGGAAACTCTGGTTCATGCTACAGGCCCCACCATGACGTGGGCCAAAGAATTCTACAGCGCCTATCGATTTGAGCTTTCGCAAAAAGCCAGTGATGACATGACGTTGGACAAGGTTATCGATTTGACCGGTGGGAATGCAAAAGCGGTGATCACGTTTATCGATGTGCTGAAGGCCATTTTAGCATCGGCAAATGCCGGCTATCAGGAAACCCTGATTGTTGCCCATGGCCACCCAAAGGGACTCATTATGCCCATGGGACCCGGCCTTGGCAGTGCGGATAAAGACGGCCTGCCCTTGATGACGGTAATGGCCGGCGTCCTTCAGGAGCGCAATCGGATCCAGGCACTCAAGGACACTCAGCAACAGCTTAAAGGATGGCAAAAATTGCTTACCGACCTGTCTGGAAAAACCACCGCCGGCGTACCGTGGGGAAGCCTTTCATCCAGTCAGATCAGCGCGATGACCTCTACTGCCGACGCGCAAACATGGCTTGAGACGATCGCCCCTACGGTCAAAGGGGCCTCTATGCTCAAAAATAAGACCGTGCTCGACCTCTTGGACCTGCGCAACCAGGTGGCGGCCAAGAAACTGAAGCGGGTCGAGGTTCGGGCCTGCAACTTGGGTCAGGACGTGGACGGGATGGTGGCGTTGCGGGAGTTCCTGGGCGCGGCCCGGGTGCTGGCGCCGGTGGTCAAGACCTTCTACGGCAAGGTCCATCCGACGACCACTGCCGATGAAAAAGTTTACAGGGCGTGGCTGGCGAAGAACACGCCGTGGTTGCTCAAGAGCGGAAAGGACCCCGCCAACGTGAGGACCTACCTGGGGGACGCGCTCTATCTCAAGATGACCGATCCCGACGCAACGCCTCTTGCCGTGCTCAAGTTGTGGCAACCGAATTTCCAGACCTGCGCGGCTTTGGGCGCTAAAACCCTTCCCTATCGGGCCGTCAATGTTTTGGTCAACACGAACATCGACGTCAAGAACAATTCGGGTTATCAAAGCGGTTCTTTTTACATTGGCGGACTCGATCCGGTCGCGGGACGCACGGCGTCAAACCCGCCACCGGCTTCGGCGAACGGCAAAGTTTTTATCATGGCTGCAGAGCCCGAGTATCGCAACCTGATCGTGGCCAATCCCTAATGATCTTTAAAAATTTAATCCGGTATATTAAGGGTGCGATTCTACCCCTGTCCGAGGTAGCCGATAATGCCGCGACGCCAACTCGTGTTGAATCCAACTCAACGCCAAGAATTGGTCCAGATGCGCGATCATGCCCGTCAACCTTATCTGCGTGAGCGGGCCGCCGCACTGCTGAAGATTGCCGATGGGATGCCGGCAGCGTGGGTCGCTCGGTACGGATTGTTACGTCCGCGGCGACCGGACACGGTCTATGCGTGGCTGAATCGCTATCAGGCCACCGGCGGTGCCGGCATACAGGTCCTTCCCGGACGCGGGCGCAAGCCCGCGTTTTCCCCCTCAGCATTCGACGGCGGCGGTGGCCTACCCAGAGTGGCAACATCTTTGCCAGCGTGACCCGCGCGTCTGCGGGGTCGAGCAAACCCGCTGGACCTTGGCAAACCTGCGTCAGGCGTGTGCTTGGCGGGGGGATTTGACCTTGGCCGGGGTGCATACCGTCCTGCGACGCGTCCGCATGGTCTGGAAGCGCGCGCGGGCGTCCATCCGCAGCCCTGACCCGGACTACGACGCTAAATGGGCCGATGTCCCGCAGCCGTGGCCGCGGCGCAGGCGCAACTAAGGCGGTTAGAGGAGGCTACAGCGGCATTGCACGCTGCCCGGCAGACGCCGCGTGGACGCTCCGAAGGTCAACGGCGGTTCGTGGAAAGCACGATGCGAATTTTGCGCGAGGTCAGTCCGCCATGAGGCATTCAACGGCAGCCAGCGAAAGCTATCCCGAAAAATGGGGTATCCGGTTTCACCACGTCACGGAGATCCACATGGGATCGCCCTATCCAGTGGGCCAAATCCGCTGGTCGGGCGCATGGACACCGGATTTGCCGACCACCGATTGGCAAGATCTCCAGGTGTGACGTGAGGACGATAATGCGGTGGCGCTGGTGCGCTGGGAGACGCCGGGCAATCAGCCGGGGTTCCGAATCGTGGTCATCGATGGCGTGGCGCGAACCGTGGAGACCAGCGAACGTTTCCTGGGTTGTTGCGAGGCGCTGGCCTGGGTGGGACCCGATACGCTGGCATGGCGGGCATTCCCGGATCAAGTCGGGTATTACCGAATTCAAGGCGCGGGCGAGATCGAAAACGGCGCCGATTGAATGCTCCGAAAAAATCCAGTGATAAAGAGACCGGATCAGAGCGGAGGCGCCGGATGCAACTGACGGGCGCGCGTCGCGAAGGCATCAATCATCGTCGTCCCCATCTGTGCGATCAACACCTCGTTGAACGGATTGAGCCAGAGCGCCCGAATCTCGCAGTCAAGGGTAAAATCAACGCGGCAATGGCCTTCGGGGGTGGGGGTAAAGGACCAACCGATCTCGAAGCGACGAAAGGCCCAATCGGCGGAGGTCACCCGGATGGCGTGTGGCCGGTTCAATTCAGTGCGGGTGCGAAACCGGTAGATCATGACGCCCAGCCCCAAGGTTTGTTGCGTTTCGTAAGTGTGGGCGTCGCGGCGAACGATTTGGGCCTGGCGTATCAGGGACAGAAATTCAGGATAGCGTTCTACATCAGCGATAAGATCGAACATCTGCTCGCTCGAAAGGGAAAGCATCCGACATGCACGATACGGGATCAACATCCTCTTACCTCACAGACCTCTCAGGAGCAGACCTCTTTTTCACTGATCGCCAGTCTCGAAACGTCGCGGCCTGTCCGCAATGCTGGCTCGTCTCATCGGTCAGGTTCCAGATGGTGGCGCGCTTAATCAGGGGCCGCTGGCTGGTACAGGCGATACATTCGTCCGGTTGTTCCTGGCGTTGTATCCATTTCCACCGGCGATATCCTGAGATCACTTTTGGACCAGGATATACACCCAATAGCCGTTGGGATTATTTGCAACCAGAGGCCGTTGTGATTTTTTGTCGTTGATGAGTGTGCAGGAATATCTCCCTAATGCAATCTGTTGCTGGGCATAGCAGATCAGTCGATCTTCAACCGTCTGCATCAAAGTAAACGATCGAGCGTGATAAATGACGATCATCCGATCCCATTCATGCCCCGGCGCCCATTTCTTCTGATGTTGCGCAAAGCGCGCCTCTGGGCGTTGTTGCGTCAGACCGATATAAATCCAGCGGTTTCTCCAAGCGTATTGCCCAATCGCGCGTCGTAATTCGGCTTCCGCACGGATGAAACTGTCATCGGAATACCAATAAATGACATCGTTCATAGCCTTTCCCCTTTAGATCATGCCTTGTTCCCGCACCGTCGTCAGCCATGACGGGAACTCGTTCAACAGCCGGTCGTACAATTCGGCATCCTTGATCGCGTCGAGGTCATTAACGTGCATGAATCCAGCATTGTCGATGACCCGACCGGGTAGCTCATCCAGCTTATGCAGGAATGGGAAATCTTCCTTGCCGATGCCGACGGACTGCATGAACACCGGTTGAGCGGACAATTCCCGCAGCACGTCGGCGCTGGCCGGTTTGTCCGCGTTGCCGCCATCGGTGAGGAAGATCACAAACACCGGGGCGGGTTGCCCGCGACGAAAAGCTGGCCCGCCTGGCTCTCCTCCGCGTTGCGGTCGCGCCCGTAGGCGGTCATCACTTCCGCCTCGGTGCGGCCCATGCCGATCCCGCGCGCGGTGGTCCAGGCGCTCGGGGCGGTCACGGTGATGGCGCGAACGGTTTGCGGGCCCTCAGGCTTCGCTGCGCCCATGTCCAGCGTCAGCCCACACGCCGAAGCCGTCCAGGTTTGATGATATTCCCCATCCGCGCCCCACAGCTCCACCAGGCCGCGCTGCACCGGGCAAGGGATGAGCCGTTCTGCTTCGGCAGCCGGTTGGTCGACCCGCAGCGGGCCGATCCGCTCTTTCTTGAGCAGGGCGAATTCATCGGCGACGGCAGGCGCGTTCCCGACGAGAACCAATAGCAAGGCGGCGATGGAGAGCTTGGACATCAGCTACCTTTCGGTTAATTCCTGAATCTTGGCCTGGATGGCGGGCAGCAACACCCGCTGACAGAACTGCTGCATACTCTC
The DNA here is from genome assembly GCA_020445005.1 of Candidatus Competibacteraceae bacterium. GTDB lineage: Bacteria > Pseudomonadota > Gammaproteobacteria > Competibacterales > Competibacteraceae > UBA2383. Next base: position 4,413 of record JAGRHM010000668.1, read on the forward strand.
AGGCGTATGCTCAGCGATGTATTTGAGCTTGAGTAAATCCGGTTCCGGCAAACGCAAGTTGAACACTTTGGCCACATCCGCGCGGACGCCGGGCGCTGCCCAGGGGTAGGGTTCTGGCGTCGCTACCGGTGGCGCGGGGGGCGCTGCCGGTGCAGGGGGTTCAGGGGTATGGACGCCGGCCCCGCCGATGAAATCATCCAGGGCATTCCGGTCCCCGCTCATCGACGGCGGACGGCTGCTTAATTTGTTGTCACTCATCATGGAACACCTCCTGAAACAGCGCCTGCATCTCGTCCAGGGCTTTTGGATCGGTGGGTTTCTGCTCCTCCACGCTCAACCCGTCGCGCGCGGCTTTGCGGTAGGCGATGCGGTCGCGGATCACGGCGCTGGCCAGGTGCAGATGTTCAAAGTCGCCCAGCAAAGCCCGCGCTTCGGCGACTTCGGCAACCGAGGGGTTGGTGGAAGCTCGGCTGATCACCACCCAGGCCCGCAGGTCGGGATTGAAACCTTGAGCGGTCTTCACCAGGTCATCCATCCGCCCCAGCGTCCAGATGTCGAATTGCGAGGGTTGAATGGGGATGTACACTCGTTCTGCCGCCACCAGCGCCGAACGCAGCTCCACCGAGTCCCGTCCTCCGGCGTCGATGATTACGTCCTGATAGCGATGGGCGAGATCCCGTACTTCGGTTGACAGGCCCTTGCCAAATTTCTGGATGCAGGCCACGCGCGGCTTGACCTTGGCTTCATCGCGCATCTGCGCCCAGTAACTGGCGCTGGCCTGAATGTCGGTGTCGATGACCAGGACATCGCGGCCTTTCCGTGCCCGCAGCGCCGCCAGGTTGACCGCCAGCGTGGTTTTGCCCGTGCCACCTTTCTCCCCACCAATCAGAATGATACTCATGCGCTAGGCTCGTAGTATGGAATGATGTAATACAGAATAGAATAGTATGATATGATATAAAACTGTATTATTTTATCGACTGGTGCGCAATGCAGGCGTTCGCTTCTTCTCTGATCAGTTGGTAGCCGCGTTGCCGTCGTCGCGCTTTGACCGCCGTTACCTGTTGCAGGCCCTCCTGGTAAGAGGCGCAAGGGATGCTCATTCTCCGGCCTAAAGCGGTTCCCGTTCGTCCCCAGATTCGGGTGACCATCCACTGTCCCCACAGGTCCGGGGCTAAGTGGACTTCATAGTAATAGCGAGTGGGCTTGGTCCAACAAAGCCGGACCCACGATTCGGTTTCCGGGTTCATAATGCCCCCCTGCATTATTGGTGTGTCATACTAAACTATACAATATTATACTATACTATATAAAATCTCACTGAGTGAGATGATCATGCGCAATAAGATAATGAAAATAAAAATTTTCGATACTTTTACTGATAAGGCACTGGGCTCAAACCACT
>JAGRHM010000669.1 GCA_020445005.1 Candidatus Competibacteraceae bacterium
CCGGATTTAAATCCTATCGAAAACTACTGGGCTATTCTTAAGGGAAAGTTGAGGAAAATTGTTGCAAATTTTCAAAATCTTTTTGATGCGCTAACAGCAGTTTTCCAAACTATCTAAAAATTGTTTGACTATAGCCATCGCTGCTGGAGGGGTTATGACTGTTAGTGCTGTCCAAGCCCAAACGACGACACAACTCGGCGTTTTCCACTTCGAGTTGCTCAATCTTCTCCAAGAGCCGCTTGACCAGCGATTTGAGGAGTTCCGGGTCGTCAGGTAGGTCTGGCATTCGCTGAGTTTAATGCCTTTTAGCGGATGGATGGTAGGTAGTTACGATTTGACAATACACCAATCCTGGTTGACTTCAATGAAAATACATCAAACTCGGTTTGTTTAACCTCACATAATACGCCTCCTTAACCCTGAACGCACAGGCGACGCATTTTATCGGGCACATTAGGCGGACACTGACCACACAATAGATTGCCAGGAACAGCGAACGCCATTTTTTGGGGCGGCGTCAGGTCCAGACCCTGCATAATCGCCACGAACGCTTCCAGACTCCTACCGCCGCCAAGACGTGGATTGCGCGCCTTTTCCTGGGCAATCGAAGATACAAAGCGCCCTGCATAATCGTGTCCCGGATAAACCAGCGTTTCATCCGGTAGGCTGAAAAACTGGTCATGAATGCTGTGATACAGGGCGACCGGGTCGCCGGATTGAAAATCGGTGCGTCCACAGCCATCAATCAACAGGGCGTCGCCCGAGAACAATAACGGCTGAACACGGGTCTCCACTCGATAGGCATGATGGGTCGACGTATGGCCCGGCGTGAACAATGGATGCAGGGCTATTTCGCCGATCATCAGAGGTGCGCCTTCGCGTAGGCCGATATCCGTGCAAGGCAATTCATCAAGAGCGGGCCCGGCGATCCGGCTGCCTGCCAGGTGTTTAAGCTTGAGCGCCCCGGTCAAATGGTCAGCATGGACATGGGTTTCGACAGTAAAGGTCAGACGCAGACCCAGCTCGCGAATGGCTGTCAGATCACGCTCCACGGTTTCGATCACCGGATCGATCAATGTGCATTCGCCGGTTGCCGGACAACCAAGCAGGTAGGTATAGGTGCAGGACATCGGTTCGAACAATTGTCGAAAAATCATGGCCGCCTCCGTTAGTGTGCAAAACCGCCCTGATGGTTTTAGACCAATGACAACTTCACATGCAGCACTCCAGGATCGTCGGGCGTTGCCTCAATTTTGAAATTGAGCGCCCGATTGAGTCGGAGCATCGATTCATTCTCCCGCAGAACCTCGCCATAAATTTCCTTGATGCCCTGTTGCCTGGCGTATTCGATAATGTAACGCATCAACATCGGCCCCAGCCCGATTCCGATCATGGCGCGGTCCACCAGGATTGCATACTCGGCCCTCTCCAAGTCCGGGTCTGCATTACAACGCACCACCCCCCAAATTGTGCCTTTACCGGGAATGACATCCGGATCGGTGACAATGATCGCCATTTCGCGTTCGTAATCCAGTTGCGTCAGACGGGCCGCCATTTCATGCGATAACTCATGAATTGGCTGGAAAAACCGCATCCGGACATCTTCCGCTGGCATCCGTTTCACCAGATTCTGCAACTCCGGTTCATCCTCCGGCAGAATAGGCCGCATCAGGAAAGAACGGCCATCAGGCAGGGTATAACGGCGCTCCATCTGTTTGGGATAGGGCAAAATGGCTAACCTTTTGGCGGCGGGTTCCGCACTGGGTTCGATCACTACATTAGCGTCCAACGCCAGCAATCCGTCGGAACTGAGCCAGATGGGATTAATATCCAGTTCCACTACTTCCGCTAAATCGACCACCATTTGCGAAATTTTTAGCAAGGTCAAAGCAATGGCGTCCAGATCGACTGGTCGGCCACGATTCGTGCTCAGTCGACGATACAATCGGGTTCGCCAGATCAGATCGCGCGCCAGTTGCATGTTCAGTGGCGGCAAGGCGTAAGCGACATCATCGATAACGCCGGCCTCGGTGCCGCCCTGACCGAAAAAGATCACGGGTCCAAACCGTTTGCCGGTCCGCACGCCCATCATCAATTCATAAATATTATGCCGATAGTGCATGGGTTGCACCGCGAAACCGTCAATGACCGCTTCGGGAGCGAGATCGCGCACCCGGTTCAACATCTCGGTCGCCGCCACCAGCACTTCCAGTGGATTCTTGAGGCTGAACGCCACGCCGCCGACATCGGATTTATTGACAATGTCTGGTGAAAGAATCTTGAGAGCGACCGGCATCCCCAATTCCAGCGCTATATCGGTTGCCGCTTCCGGGGTGGAGGCAAATTGCAGGGGCACGACCGGGATTTCGTAGGCGCTGAGCACCTGGCTGGCTTCATAGGCGTTTAGCCGTCGACGGCCTGCAGTCAGCGCGATCTGGATAATCCGGCGGGCGGTCTCGGCATCTGCTGTGAACTCCTCGGGCACCGAGGGGGGAGTCTCCATCAGCAATTCCTGATTGCGCCGATACTGCGCTAGCCGCATGAACGCCTCAACCGCTTCGTCGGGCGGATCATAGGTGGGAATCTGCGCACTTTTGAATAATTCGCGCGCCGGCTCCGCTGACGATTCGCCCAGCCAGCAGGTCATCACCAGTCGCCGACTCTTGGCCGCCCGTTCGACTACAGCCTGGGCGCATTCCAGGGAGCGGTCGGTCGAGGCTGGGGCGTGGATCACTAGCACCCCATCGGCTCCCGGTTCTCGCAATAACAGATCCAGCGACTGGCCATACTGCTCAGGGCCGGCCGTGTCGCCCAGATCGACCGGATTTTCGATGACATGGCCAGGCCGGCAGGTTTGCGCTACGCGCTCGCGGGTCGCCGCGCTGATTTCCGCCAGATGGCCGTCGTAGCGCAGCAAGGTATCGCTGGTCAT
>JAGRHM010000670.1 GCA_020445005.1 Candidatus Competibacteraceae bacterium
AAAAAAAAAAGCCCTGAATCACATTGACGCCGCCGGCATCGTGCATCGCGATATCAAACCGTCCAACCTGTATGTCCGCGCTAGTGATCACCGGGTCATTTTGATTGATTTCGGCGCGGCGCGGCAGGCGGCGGGCCTTCATAGTAATAACATAACCAGTCTGGTCACGCCAGGCTTTTCCCCTCCCGAGCAGTACACTACCCGTAATGATCGTTATGGCGCCTGGACTGATATCTATGCGCTCGGCGCGGTTTTATATCGTTGCATTACCGGTCATACGCCAACAGCGGCCGCTGATCGCTTGCTTGACGATACTCTGGAGCCTGCGGTCAAGGCAGGCGCAGGCCGCTATAGCACTAACCTGCTGCGGATCATTGACCAAACCTTGGCGGTACGGCCGGACCAACGATTCCTTACTGTCGCCAATATGCAGGCGGCGCTCGCTGGCGCGCAGGACGATGATAGCGATGAAACGGTGATCATGCTGCCGATCAGAGCGGCTAAGTCCGCCCCAACGCTTGAAATATCGCGGATTACCAGCCTGCTGGAAAAGTCAGCAATCGATCAGGTGAGTTCTGATGCGCCACATTCCGCGGGTCGCTCGCAACGGCCGCTACCGGAATCCGTCGAGCCGGATCGCAGCAGCAATTGGTTGAATATTACCCAACCACCTGCGTCCACACAAACTGCAACCATCGAACAACGGCAAAATGCTCCGTCGCGAACTACCTCCCGGTGGCGATTAACGGCTTTCGCGGCGAGCGGCTTAGTGTTGACAGCGGTAGCAGCTCTGTTGATCTGGCTCGGTTTATCCGAACCCTCTCCACAGCTTGCCCCGGAGCCGAGGCCATCCCCCCGTTATCACCTGGGCCAACTAGAACCTGTGGTTGAACAAGCTTCGCCTCCAACCACTGAAACATCAGCTTCAAAGGCGACGCCATCTGCGCTTTCTCCAACCCCCGATACAACGATTGGCTCTGCGGCATCGAACAACCGTGTAGAATCGACAAATTCGCCAACCACGGCCCTTCCTCCTGCGGTCGCCGGCGAGACCGGGACAGCGACCACGAAGAATACTTCGGCTCATGCGGATTCAGCGGATTTACCGATGACCGAAGATGGCCCTGAGCCGGCTGTCACGGAAGAGGCGTTGAAAATACCGGCTCCACAAGGCGGTTCTTCAACTGAGGAGGGCGCTGAATTGACTGCTGCGGAAGGAACATCAGAAACCACCGAGAGTGCTGGCGTAGAAGAGCCCGCGACGGACGCTGCTAATGCGCTGGTAGCGCCCGGCACAGTTCCTGCTAAAATTGCCCCAAAAGCCCATACCGGGACTGCACCTAAATCCACGGATGAGCGCGCCGCCGACCAGAGGATAAAAATGCCGAAAACGACTCCGCGCGCTCAGCGGGCCATCGGGAAGAGCCCGCGCCCGTGGAAAGTGATACCGCATGATCAACCGGTCAAGCAGCCATCGCGGCCGTATTCAAATAAAGCGTCACCGCGTGATGATCGCTGGGGCGCTCCCGGCAGCTCTGGGTTTAATCAAAAATGAACTTCAATTTTTGGCCCTTTTCGCGCCAGCGGAATAAATCGCCCGAGTCGATGCCGGTGCGAGCGCGCTTTATCCGCACCGATGCTTTAGGCAAGGGGGATTTACGATTACAGTCAACCCTTTGCCGGCTGGGTCGCGCACCCGATAACGATATCTGCTTCGAGAATGATTCGGTGTCTGGCCATCATGCCGAGATCTATTATTTACCCGACGGTTCATTCCAGATTTGTGATCTGACTTCTACAAATGGCACTTGGGTCAATGGAAAACGTATTCAGAGCCAATTACTTGGGAATGGCGATATTGTAGAGTTAGGTGAGGTGCGCCTGCATTTTCGAGTGGACCCTTCATAAATCAGGCGGTTCGCACAGAATCGCCTTAAAATCAGGAGAAGTCGCATGCCCCTGTATCGCGGCTTTAAAAAAGACGGTTCCTCATCGCCAAATCCCCCTGTTGAACCGACTCGTCGTATTGCCCGTCCGGAGGCCGGCAATCGTTCTCGACCGGGAGGGGTGCCGGCGACTGCCCCAGTAGGGACTACTTCGCCTGCGGCGGCAACAATCAATACTTTGTCCGATTTGGTGGTGGGCTGGCTGGTGGTCATTGCCGGTCCTGGACGAGGCGCGGTGTTGTCGCTGGGGTATGGCGTCAATGACATTGGGCGAGGCGCAGGCGCACGTCTTTGCTTGAACTTTGGCGATGAGACTATCGTGTCCGAAAATCAGGCCGCCATCATTTATACTATGCGGTCCCGACGATTCTATTTGCAGTCGGTTGCTACTGGAACCTGGCTGGATGGACACA
>JAGRHM010000671.1:0-598 GCA_020445005.1 Candidatus Competibacteraceae bacterium
TATATTTTTTTATCGAAAAACCTCTATTAATTATATCAATAATAAAACAGGTAATTGTAAATGGAACCAAAGTTTGAACAAGAAAAAGAGCATCAGAAAGAGTTGTAAAAAAAATTAGTAACGACATCCCTATAGTAATAATTATCAGTCTATTCCACTTCCAATAGTTATCAATATTAAAATATCGAAGCCAAATGGCAACGAATAGTATTGTGGAAATAAATGCGCCATAGTGATGAGCGCTTATTAATAATAAAACAAATGGATGATCAGTAGTTAGAGAGAGCCAAGTCAATAAAACAATTATCAAGGATGATATTAAAAGCTGGTTATCTTTTGATATCTGAATTACAAGGAGCCAAACAACTCCAAAAGTTAGCGCCACCTGTAATAGAGCGAAGGATAATATTTGATAATAAGTGTTGCTACCAAGGTAATATGATAATAAAAAAATTAAATAGTCTGGAAAAAAATAGGGCGCTGGCGTCAAATACCAATCAGAAATTCTTCCATTATTATTAATAATGTCAAAAAATAAAACTGGAAGATAAAGGGCATCAGTATTAAAAAGATGGTCTCGAACAGGGGCTCCCATAAG
>JAGRHM010000671.1:657-6467 GCA_020445005.1 Candidatus Competibacteraceae bacterium
TTTTAATCATTAGTTAATTAACCATCAAAATGGGATATCCTCGATACTTCTTATGGGAATCAATGCTGCAAACGGCGGGTCGAACACAGAGTAGGCTTGACCTGCGCGCCTCGGTTAGACAATGTTGCACTTATGTTAGATTTACTTGTTTACCGCCAGAAAAATTTTGGGCCATTCTTTAGCATCTCACCCCGCCATCACCCGCCGCCGAATCGCCACCAGCACGCGCTGCTGCAATTCCCGCCAGGCAAACTGCTCAGCCAGTTCCGCGATCACCGACAGCCGCGCCCAGAGCGGATCGGTCGCAGTCGCCGTTTGCAGTGCATCCACCGCTTCCAGTGCTTGCAGCAACCCGGTGGCTAATTGTTCCAGACAATGATAAACCTCGGCAGTCAAATCATGCAGGGACGTAGTTTGTACGCTGGGTTCGAGGCGGATGGCGAAGCGGTACAACAATCCCAGTTGACGAATGCGGCCGACAAAGGCTGCCTGACCGGTGCTAAACGCCCCGGGGCCAAGTTGCAGCGCACGCTTTTGTTCCCCGGTAAACTGTTGAACCAGTTCCTCGACCAGCAATTGGCCTAACGCCTGGGCGCTGTCCAGAAATTCAATCATGGTCGTTCCGCCTGATCCCATCGCCTCAACGGCGGCGGTTTCCGCGCCCCATTCGAGGAGACGCTCCGCCAAGACGATCATTTCCTCAACCTCGACCAGCAAACTGGTGACCTCGAACCGTGCCAGAGGGTTTCGGTCGTCAAGAAACTGACGGATCAGCGCGTTGATCTTGCTCATCACCTGATTGGCGAACAGCAGCAGGGTTTGGCGCATGGTCCGCGTCTGGGCCTCGGCGCCCAGTTCTTCCAGAGCCAGTTGTAGCAGCTCCAGCCGCGTGAAGTCGGCGGAAATACGCAGCAGTTGTGGATTGTCCTCGCTGAACAGCAGACGATTCAGGGTATTCGCGTAGTGGAAAACCGCGCCGGTCAGCGTCTTAATTAACCGCGCGCGCGCCGCGTCCAGGGTTGGGGCGGGACCCAGTCGGGCGGCGATATCCTGGATTAACGCAAACAGACCGATCAACTCCAACCAGTCGCCGCGCGCCTGGGCCACTACCTGACCCGGCGTCGGCGCATCGCGGTGAATTCGCTCGTTCAGCGCCGCCAGCGCTTCGCCCATGCACCAGTCCAACAGGCGTTGCCGTTCAGCATCCCGGTCTGCCGTCGACGGCGCGCGCTCCTGCAATGCAAACCACAAATCCAGCCATTCCGCCAGTTGCGCGAGGCGCGGGCGCGTCGTTCGTTCAGTCAAGCACTGCTGCGCCAGGGTCGCTATCCGCTCAAACAGATCGCCTGCGCTCGGGATCACGAGAGTTGACTGCTCTGGATCAGTCTGCGGCGGCAAGGTCGGCGCTGCGCCACGCCAGCCCCCCGGGATCGCAACGGTCGCTTCCAGCGTCTCAATGCGCGCCTGGCGCAGCGCCGTGGCGAACTCCAGCGCGCTGGCGAATCGTTGCTCCAGGCGCTTGGCCAGCGCCCGCCGCAACACATGATCGAATACGGGAGATAGCTCCTGGTTGATCGTCGAAGGTGCCGGAGGTTCCTCCTGAAGAACCTTGTACATCAGCGTCGGCAGTGAATCCGCGATAAACGGCTTACGATGGGTCAACAGGTAATAAAACACGACGCCGGCTGAAAACAGGTCAGCGCGTTCATCAATCGCCGCTCCGCACAACTGCTCCGGAGACATATATAAGGGCGAACCGAGCAATTCGCCCGTATGCGTCAGTTCCGAACCATGCACATGGGCAATGCCGAAATCGGTCAGGACAATTGTGTAATCCCGGCGGACCAGAATATTCGAGGGTTTAATATCGCGGTGAATGACGCCCTGTTGATGCGCGTAAGCCAGCGCGTTCAACACCTGGAGCACAATGGCCAGTTTCATGCCCAACGGCAGGGTCGGCAGGTGTTCCACTAAACGCCCCAGTTCCTGACCCTCGACCAGTTGCATGGTCAAATACAGGATTCCCTCCTGTTCGCCACAGTCATGAATGCGCACAATCAGAGGATGACGCAGGCGCATGCCGATCGCGGCCTCCTGGCGGAACCGGGTCAGGATAGCGTCCCGTTCCGGGCGCACCAACAGACTGGTATGCACAGTCTTGATAGCGACCGGCTGGTTGTCCTCCAGGCGAACGCCTCGATAAACCACGCCCATAGCGCCGCGCCCGAGCAGGGCCTCGATGCGGTAAGCGCCCAACTGTTGGCCCATGCGCAACATGGCAATGCCCTCTGATGATCAACAGGTCATGGAAGGCGCAGTCAGCCAAAGGAGGCGAGCGCGGCCTCTACGGTCGGGTGAATGGAGAAAATCGCTGAAAAGCCGCTGATATCGAACACCTCGCGCGGATTATCGCGCAGCGCCGCCAGCGCCAGTTGACCATTCGCGGCGCGCGCCTGCTTGGCCGCGACCAGCAAGACCCGCAGCCCGGCGCTGCTGATATACTCCAACGCCGCGCAATCGACCAGCACTTTCCCGCTGTCGTTGAGCGCGCTCAGCAGGCGGCCTTCGAACTCGCGACAATTCAGGCTGTCCAGTCGCCCGACTGGCCCCAGCACAATGATATTACCCTGGCGTTGTTCCTGAATATCCATCATGTTCCCCCTGTTTTGGAATGGCGGTCGCAATCGTTCAGTTCACCCTCGCCAGTCAGCGGATGGGGAGCGAACGGTTATTTCCGATTATGCATCGATCCATAAAGTCTATCGTTAATCGGCATGGATGGCGAAGAAAGCGATGGAAGCTCATCCGTCGGCGGTATGAAAATTTGTGCTATACATTTTCCATGAACCTACTGGAGTCACGTTTCGATGTCCAAAGAGTCTGACTGGCCGAGCAACCGCTTCCACTTGTCAGCCCCCAACGCGCTGAACGCCGTGCCCGTAGTGCAAGCTTTTATCCGCAGTTGCGCGATGACGATGGATTTCCAGGAACCGGAATTGACCCACCTGGAAATCGTCGCCGAGGAACTCAGCGCGAATATCCTGCAACATGCTTACGCCGCCGGCGAAGCCGTGAGCTTCACCGTTGAATGTCTGCAGGAGCCGGAAGGATTGCAAATCGTGTTCCGCGACCGAGGGCGTCCCTTTGACCCGGAGCTGCTGCCGGATTTCACCGGCGTTGATCCGACCACGCTGGATATACCGCCCGGTCTGGGATTGTATCTGGCTGCCCGACTGATCGATGTCTTCCAGGCGCGTAATCTGGGCGGGCGCGGCAAGGAGATTCGCCTGCTGAAACGCTTGCGCGGTTCCTGGTGTCCGCCGGAGGAGCAACCGGATTTCCGCCTGGCGGCTCGATCGCCAACTGCCGAGGATTTCACGGCGCTGCAAGTGCGACCCATGCAGCCCCAGGAGGCGGTCGAGGTCTCGCGGTTGATCTACGACGCCTACCGCTACACCTACATGTCCGATGTGCCCTATTACCCCGACCGTCTACGCCGTCTGCAAGCGGAGGGGGCGCTACATTCCTTCGTGGCGGTATTGGGCAACGGCATGGTGGCTTCGCATATCGCGTTGCTGCGTTCCCCGGACATGCCGACTCTGGCGGAACTCGGGTTGGCGGCGACCCGGCGGGAAGCGCGCGGGCATGGTCTGGCGGAAAAGGTAGGCATGGCGGCGCTGCAAGCGGCGGTTGAACAACTGGGGCTGGCCGGAATTTACGTCAACTTCACCACTGCCCACACGGCTTCGCAGCGGGTCAAGCGGCAGGGCCTGGGCGTGGCGGTCGGATTATTACCGGCGCGCAGCCCGGAAACGGTGGAATTCAAGGGCATCACCGATCAGGTTCCCCAACGCATTTCCACGCTGCTGGTGTTTCAGACCCTGGCGGAACGAGCGCCAGTTACCCTGTATGTTCCGCAAGCACACCGCGATTTTATCACCGATATTTACCAACGCTGCGAGCTGCCTGCCGAACTGGACGCTACGGTGACTCCATTGCCGGAAGTGGCGAGCCAACTGGAGATCATCGTGGAGCGGGAGCGTAATTTGGCGCATTTGTCCGTGCGCATCGCCGGTCACGATTTGCTGGCCCAGGTCAGGGAGCGCCTGTTTGGGCTGCGCTTGAACAAAACGCCGGTGGTTTTCTGCTTTTTGAACCTGTTTGATCTGCATACTCCGGCGGTCGCTGCGACCTTGCAAAAAGTCGAGTTCTTCTTCACCGGGGTACTGCCCGGCGGGATGCGCGAAGGCGACGCCTTGTTGATGGCCTGCCTGCTCGGTTGCGCGGTGGACTATGACCGGATCGAGGTGGCGGAAAAAGACAGCCGCGCTTTGCTGGACTACGTGCGCCGGCAAGACCCGCATTATCAAACGGCAACTACGACTACCTGCTGAACCGGAGCCTGGAATCATCATGACGTTCTCCAGTGAATTAGCCGCACTTAACGGCGCTGTCCTCTGGCAACGCTTCGCCGCGCTGTGTCAGAACGCCGCAGCGGTTCAGGAACGACTGTTGCTAGAGCTGATTCAGCGGAATGCTGCCAGCCGCTTTGGTCGGGAACACGAGTTTGCCGCGATCCAGTCGCTTACCGATTTCCGTCGACAGGTTCCCTTGTGCGACTGGAATGGCGTCGAACCCTATGTGACGGCGCTGGTTGATGGAGAAGCGGATGCGCTGACCGTGGGGCAACCGGTATTGCGCTTCATACGCACCACGGGCACTACCGGTGTTCCCAAACTCATCCCCATGAACGAAGCCAGCGGACAGGCCAACGCCGTTACCATGAACCTGCGCCTGTTGAGCGTGTTGCGCGATCATCCCGAAATACTTCAGGGGGATATTCTGGCGCTCGCCAATCCGCCAGTGAGCGGTCATACTGCCGGCGGCATTCCTTATGGCCCCGCTTCCGGCCTGGCTATGACTCGTCCGCCCCAGGAATTGCAAAAGCGGTTTGCTTATCCACCCGCTGTGCTGGAAATCAGCGAACCGGCCAACCGGGTTTATACCCTGTTGCGCTTTGCTCTGGAACGCAATCTGGTTCTGGCGGTCGCTAACAATCCTCATAGTTTCACGCAACTGTTTGACGCGCTTCCGATCCATGCCGAATCGCTCATCGCCGATATCCGCGCAGGCCGGTTATCGACGCCCGCGCCGCTGCCGGAAAATTTGCAACAGCGCCTGGCCGCGGCATTACGGCCTAACCCGGAGCGAGCCGTTGCGCTGGAAGCCGCCGGCGCATTGTCAGCTCGCGCGGCTTGGCCGAATTTGCGCCTGATCGTCTGCTGGAAAACCGGCTTGATGAGCCGGTTTCTGCCCGAGCTGGCCGAGCGCTGTCCACCGGAAACGATATTTCGCGAATACGGCTACGGCGCCAGCGAAGGCTTGTTCACCATTCCCTTGCGCGATGATGCTTCGGCCGGAGTACTGGCCATTCACGGAATATTCTTCGAGTTCCTGCCCGAAGACGCGTCCCCTGCGCCAGACGCGCCGACCCTGCTGGCCTATGAACTGGAGATCGGCCAACGTTATCAGTTGGCGCTGACCAACGTCGCCGGCTTATACCGTTACTGCCTGGGTGATTTGATTGAAGTCAATGGCTTTCTCGGTCAAACGCCGCAAGTGACCTTCCTACGCAAGGTGGGGGATGTGTTGAATCTGCTTGGTGAAAAGCTGGACGCCCGCCAGGTCGCGCTGGCTATGGAGGCTGCGCGGCGGGATTGTGGTGGAATAGCGATTCGCCACTATCAGTGGCTGGCGGATGAGGCTGCCTTAACCTATCAGTTGTGCGTGGAAGCGGGAGCGGAATATGT
>JAGRHM010000672.1 GCA_020445005.1 Candidatus Competibacteraceae bacterium
TTACGCTTCGCTAACCCGCCCTACCCACTTCCCAGTTCAAAGCTTACCGAGAAATGGTATTAATTCTTGACTCCAGAAAGAGTGATGCTGCAACGCGATATCACCCCTTGTTCATGCTTGGAAAAATCGGGGTTATTCAGGGATAATAATGGATTTTCGCCACGAATCAACTCCTTGGAGGTATTGGCGATAGGTCTAGCAAGTTCTATTGCCGATCAAGAATTTTTGACCGGAGAAGCGCGTTACGGCGTCTGAAGGATTCAGGCGCAAATAACTCTTTAGGGGTAACTCGAAAAACCGGGTAGGCGGAGCTACTTCGGAATTATGCTTAGACAACGCGCGCTATCGACGCACTATCGATAAGTCAATAAGCCGCCAGTGAAGAGATGGGGCAAATCCAGGATGGGGATGGCGTTTTCGCCTTGGCGGAAACAGGATAGCGCCAGTTCGCGCCAGCCGCTTGGGTTTTTCGGCAAAGGGCAGGCTTGGGTATCGGCTACACGCAGGCGTTGCGGAACGCCCATAAGCAACAGGGCGCCGTAGTCCGGCGTGGCGCCTGGCACTGTTTGATAAGCGACGACGCCCGCCAGTTTCCAATCATGATTGGTGGTTTGGGGTCGCCCCCAGAGCCAGGCAGATAGATCCAGCGCCGGCAGCAGAAGATGGTTCCATAGCACCACCTGTCGGCAATAATACGGACTCAACGGCGTTTCCAGCAGGGTGGGCGTCTCGATCAGATGGATCAATTCGCGTTCGCCGACTGCAGCGTGCAATTGATCGTCCAGCGCCAACATCCAGGCAGCGTTCTGTCCAGAGTTCTTAATGGCCACCGCCGCCCTCCATGAGTGCAGCTAGCAACGCCGCTAGATGTTCAGTCGTGGTTACGCAGCCCAGTTCGCCATCTATCAGTGCCAGCGCCTGAATAGGCGAATCCGGTAGCTTCATGCAGGCGGGCAATTCCAGCAGACGCGGCGCTTCGGCCAGCGTCTCGACCTGATCGCAAACCAGGCCGAAGCGGTCGGCGCGATTATCCAGCAGAGTGCAGGTTCGCCGGCTGTCCGGTATTTGCTGTAGCCGTTGCAACTCGCCAGACAGACAGTATACAGGCCACCATTCGCCGCCCAGTCCGATAGCGCCGATACTGTGCGGCGCTCGCACGTCCTGATCGATATCCAGCAACGACTCCAGGGAATAAATCTCGGTTTGCGGCAACAGCCACTGGCGCCCATCCAAAGTGAGTCTGGCAAACAGCCGTATTGCGCGCAGTTCGACCAGCGTTGTTGGAGCAGGCCGGTTCATGCGCGCAGCAATCGGTGGATTTGCTCAAGCAAATCGTCTTCCATGAACGGCTTGGTCAAATACATGTCAACGCCTGCCGCTTCGGCTTCATGCCGGTGTTTAGCGGTGGAGCGCGAGGTAATCATGATGACCGGCAGATCGCTTGTCGCTTGGTTGGCCCGCAGGTGCGCAGTCAACTCCAAGCCGTTCATGCGCGGCATCTCCAAATCGGCCAGCACCAGATCTGGACGCTTGCTATTGATGATTTCAATCGCTTCCAGGCCGTCGCGTGCGGTGCGCACCTCAAAGCCAGCGTCATGCACGAATTGCGCCAATGAGCGGCGGGCGCTCAACGAATCGTCGACCGCCAGCACAATCTGGCGTTGGGGCGCGGATGCAGTGGCCAACGCTGGTTGAACCGCCGCTGGCCACTGCTGGCCGGTCGTTCGCGTGCGCAGTAGTTCAGGCAAATCCAGCACTGGAGCCACGCTGCCGTCGCCAAGAATCGTGGCGCCGATGATGCCAGGGAGCTGGGGAATATACTGGCCCATGTTCTTGACCACCAAGTCGCGGCTGTCCAGGACTTCCTGCACCAACACGGCGCGGAGACTGCCGGTTTCTTCCCTCACTAGCAGCACCGGCGGCGCATTGCGGCTGTGTTG
>JAGRHM010000673.1 GCA_020445005.1 Candidatus Competibacteraceae bacterium
TTGCTGGCTGAGCATAAAGTGCCGGCATTCGGCTTTTACACCGGCGCCGCCTTCACCGGACCTGGCGATGTGCTCAATTTCCGCGCCAGTTACGCCACTGAAGTGGAGCGCGTAGTGGAAGCGGCTTTAGCAGCCGGCGTCAAACCGGCTGAAGTATGCGCCTACGCCCAGAACGACGCCTATGGCATGGCCGGCGTTCAGGGGGTTCGCAACGCCTTGGCGAAGCAACCGGGCGCTGAAGAGATTGTCGCCAAGATCGATCAAGTTCTGAACATGCCGGGCGACAATCCGGAGCGCAATAATATCGGTCCGGTCGGGGTTTATACGCGTGATACGGTTAGCGCGCGGCCTGGCTATCTTTCGTTGAAGAAATGGGAAGCCGACACCGGTAACTACTGCCGGCTGGTAGCCACAACAGCGGTTTACAACCCAGCGGCTACCTTCATTGGATACGCCGCCAGTCTTAAAGATGAAAACTGGATCTTCAGCTCACCCTCGCCGGCAGCAGGCGAGCCGTTGGCGGTTCTTCTGCGGGAATACAAAATTCGCAACAAGGTGATCGCTACCCAGATCGTGCCAGCGCTCGATGCGCCCCTGCCTGTGGTTGAAGAAGCACGTCAGGCGTTAGGCGGCAATCTGGATTACACCTCATTGGAAAGCTACATCGTCGGCAAATTGTTCGTCGCCATCCTGCAAGCCATTGACGGCCCGTTGACTCAGGAAAACTTCCTTGAGGCGGCGCGCCGCCGGCCCTACGACATTGGCGGTATTCGGGTGGATTTCACCAATGACAATCAAGGTTCCGATTTCGTGCTGTTGACCTTATTGCAAGACGACGCTTTTAAAGTGATCGAGCCGAGCGATGTTAAAAAGCTATTGAGCCGATAAACCTTTATATCCATGAAATGCAAACGAGTGTTTCAATTCATGGGGCTTGCTAACTCATTTGAGGAAAAATAATCATGGGCGGCCAAAAAATTAATGCTCGCTTGACTTTTACAATTATCGTACAGCTTGTCATCCTGGTAGGAATCGGACTGACCGCTTATATTGGCATGAATCAATTGGGAAACAATGTATTAGAGGTCAATCAATCCCTGGGCACCCAAGCCGATCTGGTGCGATTGGGCGAAATCCTGCGCAATGATATGCTGTCAGTGGTGAACAGCGTGGCCCGCGGCACCGGCGACTGGGAGCAGGGAACCACCCTTTTACCCGCAGCAAAAGCGCAGTTCGAGGAAAGCTGGCAAGAGCTTCTCAGTACTTTGAGCGCAAGTCAACAGGAGCGCCTGCAAAGCGCCTATCAAACAAGCCTCGCCAACATCAACGATGCGTTTGCCGAAGTGGAAGGCTTGTTTGCCGGTCGGGATCGAGCTCGTTTGAACCTGTTCGTCGACAACGACCTCGATGCGCTGGTCAATCCCTTCTTCGAAGCCCTGCAAACCAGCGTTGCCGAAAATGAGGCGCTCTCCGAACGGAACCTGGGAACGGCGCAAAATACCAGCAACACCTTTGCAGTGTTGATTGTCGTGATCGGTTTGCTCGGCATCGCTATTTCCTCCGGTCTGGGTAGCGCCACTTATCGCGCCATCGTCAACCCCATTAACCAGATAACTGCGACCGTGCAGCAGGTGGGCGCAGGCAACTATGCTGCGCGAACCGGCTTGACCGGCGCTGACGAATTGTCGGAACTGGGTCAGGCCTTCGACCAGGTGTTAAACGAGCGAGTCAACGCCCTGGTGCAGGCAGAACACGAAAACGAACAGCTCAACGACTC
>JAGRHM010000674.1 GCA_020445005.1 Candidatus Competibacteraceae bacterium
AAGGTCGAGTCGGTATTACCCGTCAACTGAATATCATAACCATTCGCCTGTTCGAGAATCAGACCGGTCTTGGCCTCATTCAGCTTCGCCGTCACTCCTGTTGTACCCGTATAGCTGTTGATCGTAGCCGCCAGACCCGCTAGCGCAGCGTCATCACCGCTACCGTCGGCCCCACTGGCGGTCAAATTGTAGCTGATTTTCACATCCTGGGTGATCGTGCTGCTGTCGGTGACATTCTGTCCCCTCAAAGTGAAACTGATCGTACCGCCGCTAGCGCCGCCGCCCGATGCCGTCAGTTGCAGTTGTGTCATTGCTTGGGCGGTAACACCGGTTTGCGCAGTTTTATCATTCACATCCGCCGCAATATCTCGTGCCGAATCGCCCGCATAGACAGTGACGTCGGCAGCGCCGAGCGCGCCGGAAATCTTCAGGGTGCCTGAAGTGGTGGCATTATTAGTAGCGCTCGCAACGGCGCCGGTGACTGCAGCCGACATGCCACCGCTACCCGAAGTCGTATAGGCTCGGACAGTGTGAGCGCCGATCGTTGTAGCCTGGGTATTGCCAGCAGTGATGCCAATCGTCTCATTAGCATTGGCGCCGACATGAAACTTCTGGAGTTCAAAAGTGCCATCCAACAGATTCTTGCCGTTGAAAGCGGTGGTATTGGCAATGCGGTTCAGTTCCTGCTGCAACTGCCCAACTTCTTTCTGCAACGAGGCGCGGTCGGTGCCGACATTGGTATCGTTGGCCGATTGAACCGCCAGTTCACGAATCCGCTGCAGAATCGCGGAAGTTTCCTGTAATGCGCCATCTGCGGTCTGCGCCAGGGAGATGCCGTCATTGGCGTTGCGCGCCGCTTGATTGAGGCCGCGAATTTGCGCCGTCATCCGATCAGCGATTGCAACGCCCGCCACATCGTCCTTGGCGGAGTTGATGCGCAGACCCGACGACAGCCGCTCCATGCTGGTCCTAAGTATCCCGCCGCTTTGGTTAAGCCGCCGCCGCGCTTTTAAAGCCGATTCATTATGGTTAATGGTGAGCATCAAACCTCTCCTCAAAAAGTGGGCGCCATTGGCGCTTGCACAGTCCCCTACAAGTCTTCATAGGCCTGCAAGGCACGGCGCCGCTGTTTAAGCATACGAATATCGTTACTGAGCTTGTCCATTTCAGCATGCGCCAATACCTGCACTTGAGTATCGCTGGCCAATATCGTCTGGATGGCGTCCCGGAATAATGAAACCCACTCGGCAGGCGGCGGATTAGCAAATAATTTATCCATTAAAATGCGGCGTTGTTCTTCCCGCTCGGCCACGGTTGGCCATTCGCTGGACTGAGCCAGGCTGAGCATCTCCATGCTTAATAAATGCAATTGCCGAATCTCCGTTTCCCAGTCGGCAACTGCCTTCATGCAGGTCGATCCACCGTGGATGCGGGGGAAGCGCCAGTTTCGGGAGCTTCGCCGATAACGTCCCAAGCCTCTTTGATCGGGCGCAGCAGGTCAGCCACTTCGTCCAGAATCGCGATATCGCCATGCAAATTTGCTTCCAATAATCGTCGTTGCATGTAATCGTACAGCGCATCCAGGTTAACGGCGATTTCACCGCCCACTTCCCCATTCAATCCTTCACGCAGTCCACCAATAATATCGACCGCGTTACCGATTTGTTTACCCTTGGCGACGATATCTTGTCGCTGGATACAACCCTTGGCGACGGCAATCCGTTCCAGCGCGCCATCCATTAACATTTGGATTAAACGATGGGGGCTGGCGTAAGCAACGCCACTTTGAGTGTTAACTTGATGGTATTGCTGTAGTGCTTTGGGGATGTTGGACATAGTCATGCTCACTGGGCAGAAATTGAATCTGTGGATTCGGGATTCACTCGTCGTTATCCATCTGACGCGTTAAGAGAATCTGAGCAGTAGCCAGACGATCAACCAAACCGCTCAAAGCAATGAATTGGGAACGGTAATGGGTTGCCAGCCGGTCTAGGCGCCAAGTCTTGCGCCGGCGTTGTTCCTCGGCGGCTTCATCGTCCTCTTTCCCGGAGGGTTCCTCGGCTAATTCGCGGTCACTGGCAACATCACCGGGATCGTCAGGCCAGTCGGTGGAATCCTCGGCAATCGACTCATCGTCAGAAGTTTCGGTGATTTCATCCAGAGCCTCGCCATTCGCCCGACTTGTGCTGTGATCATTAGCTCGCGGGCTGATCGCTGCTGACGATAGTTTAACGCTGGCTCTTGCCAGCGTTAAACCTGTTTGAAATTCGTTTTGTCGTTGCGCAGCAGTTTCCGCTTTGGACGGAAGACGCTTGGATTCAACTTTGCGGAAATCGAAACGGGGGCCAGGTTCCAGCACATTCATCTCAGGGACCTACCGGCTACCTGATCAAGCCGTGACTCGTAACAGTCCGCCGCCCATGCCCGGCGCTCGTGTGGATGACCGGTCCTCTACTTCTTCAAGTGAGCGGGCGAACGCCCAGGTCTCCTCCCAGGAAATCCAGCGCACCAGCGCGCAGGTATCCTGATCAACGATGCGGATGCGCCAATCCATCGCGTTCCCGACGACTTCAAATTGCAAGTGAGTACGGTGACGGCGCAAGCGTTGATTCAGACGCTCCAGGAAAGCGTCCAGTTGTTCCCGAGTTGGGGTATCTTTTCCCTCGCCCTGGGTCCCTCCTCTCTGGCTATCCGGATTAGCCTCGCGCCGCCATTCGGCATTGCCGGCCGTAGGCGATTGCATAACCGCCGTTTGGGGGGTATTCAGGGTTTGGGCGACGGCATTCTGAATGGTCAGCGGCGGCGGCGATTCGGGGCGAATATTGGCTTTGGCCTGCGCAGCGTTGCTGGCGTTGGCCAATTGACTGCCCAGGCTACCGATGTCGCTCATGATTTGGTGCGTCCGTAGCTACTATTTTTTATACAGGTTCGCCATGGCTTCAAACTGCTGCGCCAGATAAGTACTAGTCGACGACATTTGTCCAACCAGCGCATCCATTGCGCTAAACTGCTTGGTGAGGCGTGTTTCCAGTTTTTGCAGCCGCATATTCAAGGTTTCACGAACATCATCCAGATTCGAGATATTCTGGCTGATCGTGTCCAGCCGACTGTTCAGCGATCCGCTATTACCGACCAGTTTGTCCAGATAAGTAGTAAGGCGGTTTCCCAACCCTTCGACGGCAGGCTCACTACCACTGGCTTCAGCGCCAGTGAATAGCTTAGCGACCCCGGTTGGGTCCGCCGCCAGCGCTGCGGTGAGTTTGCTGCTGTCGAATTTCAGTGTGCCATCGCGTTGTGTTTCGATGCCGATGCTCGACAGGTTATTGTAGGCGGATGTGCCGCGTATCGACTCGCCCAACATTCTTCTGAGCTGAAAATTGACCGATCGCACACTGGCATCGCCCAGCAGAGCGCCGGCCTGTTCGGTCGTAGTGTCATAGCTGGTCAAGGATTTGATAACCCCCATTAGGGTGTTGAATCCCTCAACAAAACCCTCTACAGCGTCGGTCGCTGAAGCGCTATTGCGCCCGATCTCCAGTTTGGCCGTGCTGGCGGCTGCGTCGGCGCCCACCGATTTGACTTCGAGACTCACCCCGGACAGGCTGCCACTGTTAAACAGGAAAATATTCGATGAACTGGTGGTTTCCGTACTGCTGCCATCAATCGTGATACTGGCGTCCTGAGCCGCCTGCACCTGCTTGAGTCCAGCGTCCGTTCCGCTATAGTCAAAGGTTGACGCCAGGCTGAGCTTGCCGACTTCATCAGCGCCGGTGACTTCGATGTCGATGGTGTTGGTCTCGCCGGTCGCGGTCGATTTTATCGTCATTTGCCGGTCATCGCCATTATTCAGAATGGTTGCAGTGACGCCGGCCCCGGCCTTGTTAATCGCCGCCGCGATCCCTTCAAGCGTGTTGTTGGTGCTGTCAATGGCGATCTCGCGACCGACGCCGCTACCGACCGTGATTTTCAGGGTTCCATCATTGAATTGTGCGTCCTTGTTAACCAGAGTGGCCAACTCCAGCGAATGCGCCTGAGCTAACTGATTGACCTTGATGTTATAGTTGCCCGCCATGGTGGAATAACCGGCGGTTGCGGTGAACAGGCTGGAATTGCTCGAGGTCGCTTTCATGGCGGTGAAAGTGGAGGACAAGCTCAAGGAGAAAACCGAAGAACGGAATGCGGATAGTGCTCCCTTGAACGTACCAATCGCAGAGAACTCTGTTTGGAGCTTGGCCTCACGCGCGTTGATCCGGTTAGCTGCCGGAGTCGCCTCGGCTGCGACCAACTGTGATACCAACGAGCCGATATCCAAGCCTGATCCCGTACCTATCGATGACGTAATGCTGGCCATGGATGCCTCCTTAAAATTGACAACTGGATATATAGGTGGGGGTGGATATGCGGTAGACGCCTGTCAGGCCTGGTCGCGTAATAACAAACTATCCAAAGAAGCCTCTGCTGAGGGTTTATTCGCGGTCGCCAGTACGACTTGTTGCAATTTTTCAGCTTGCATGTTGATTTTGTCCTTAAGAGAAGCCGCCAGTTTCAGGACATCTTCCGGTGGAATCTGCCGGATCACTTCATTCTTTTCGGCATCCATCACCTTGACGACGATGCGATCCGCTTTTTCATCAATGGTGAACTGAAGCTGGGTTCGTGGCAAGCTTTTGAAATGTTGATTGAGTTGCTCGACTGCACTTGCCAAGGCCTGCCGGTCCTGGGTTTTGGCATCCTGAGGCTTGACGTCCTGGGGTTTGGAACCCTGCGCTGTCGTTTGCGTGGTTAAAGATTGTGGGGTGCTGGAAACAACGCTTGATTGCGCAGGCGATTCGTTGGCGTTTTGAACCGGGCGCATCGGACTCTCGTCGGCGCCGACCCAGGTTCGCGGTTCAGCCCTGACTGGCGTAGGCAAGGGGCTGCTGATGGCAGTGATATTTGATGTCATGGCAACTGTCTCCTTGGACCCAGGCGCTCGCGCTGGGAAATTCGCCATCGCGGGTTTTCCCTACCCTGAACGCGATTCAGCTCCCTCTCCCAGTCAGGAGAGCAAAACGAGGCACCTGATGGATCGCAGACCAGTCGCTAACCATCTTTATTCCTCGTCCTGCCCTCCCCCTTGGGGGAGGGAGCCGTCGCGCTGCTGGGTATTGCGGAGCGGAAATCAGAGTTAACCCAGTAATTGCAGGACGGTTTGCTGCGACTGGTTGGCTTGGGCAAGCGTCGTCGTACCCGCCTGCTGCAGAATCTGCGCTCGACTCAGGTTGGCCGTTTCTACTGCGAAGTCGGCATCCTGAATCCGGGACCGGGCGTCGCTGATGTTTTCTCCCGTGGTTTGCAGGTTATTGATGGTCGAGGCAAAGCGATTCTGGACCGCACCGAATTCTGCGCGCAGATCGTCTACAAAGGCCAAGGCATTGTCAATGACGCTGATGGCGTCGTTGGCGCCGATCTGACTGGAAATATTGACATCAGCAACCGTATTCAGTTTGGATGTGCCAATGCCGCTCGCAGCCGCCGCTGCTCCGGTCGCTCCTCCCAGCACATTGGTGGCTGAAGCCGTAACGCTGAAGCTTCTGCCGGACTCAAACGTCACCTCTCCGCCTACCTTAACAGTGCCTGAAGCTCCGGATGCGACGGCTGCGGTCGCTCCCGCCAACTCATAGCCGCCGCTGTTGGTGACCGCGGTGTCATTCGTTGCATCAAACGTGAGTCCTTGCGTCACAAACCCCAAGGT
>JAGRHM010000675.1 GCA_020445005.1 Candidatus Competibacteraceae bacterium
GCATGAACGATTTCATTGCCAAGCCCATCGAGCCGGAAGCGCTTTACGCGACCCTGCTCCGCTGGTTGCCAGCGCGCCCCGATGCATCGCTTCAATCGCCGCCGACTCCTCCATCGCCGACCGCAAGTGGCACCGACTGGTGGCAACGCCTCGTCGCGGTCCCTGGTCTCGATCCGGTGCGCGGGTCGGCGACCGTGCGCGGCAACCGGTCGCTTTACCGTCGCTTATTAACGGTGTTCATCGAAGATCAGGGGGACATAGCGGAACGCCTGCGCGAACGGCTGCGGGCCGGTGATCTGGCAGAGGTGCAGTTCCTGGCCCACACCCTGAAAGGCTCTGCTGGCAATCTGGGGGCGACGACCGTGCAAGCGGTAGCCGACGCCGTTCAGACCGCCGTCCGCCAGGGCGCTGAGCCAGACACGATCGCTCCGGATATCGAAGACTTGGCCGCCAAGCTGACGTCCCTGCTGGACAGCATTCGGGAAGCGTTGGCTGACAAGAAACCGGTGACCGTCCTTATGGATAAAAATGCGAATTAAGAGCCGTCAGGTGGAATAGATTATGCCCAACAGGCACCAGACCGAATCTGTGCATCGATTGATGATACAAACCGTTTGGCCTTTTGTGCTGATCATTGTCGTTCTGTTGGGTTCGATGGTGTTCAGTCTGGAGATCATGGCCTCGTTGCGAGCCTTCGTGGGTGGGGAAAGCATCTGGTCCAAAGCTCAGAAACAGGCCCATATCGCGCTTGAAGCCTATATCCATTCCCACGCTGAGACGGACTACCAGGATTTTCTGCAAGCCATCGTGGTGCCCATGGGGGATCACAAGGCCCGTCTGGCGCTCGATCAGGCAGAGCCGGACGTGAATGCGGCTTTCCAAGGGTTTGTCGAGGGTGGGAATCGCCCTGAAGATATACCTGGAATGATCCGTTTATATCGCCACTTTGGGAAAACATTTCTTCTGGAGGAGACCATCCGCTTCTGGGCTGAGGGTGATGTCCATATCGTCAGGCTTAATACTCTGGGGCAGCGGTTATATCAGAAGATCACCGTGGGTGACTGGAATCGCGCCGACATGCTCGAAGCGATTGGCGAGTTGAATTCCATCAACCAGGAGGTTGCTCCTTTCGAGGATGCGTTCTCGACGTCGATCACCGTGGTGTCGCACCGCATAGAACAGCTGATTATGGCCCTGCTCCTGGGGTTGACGACCGTGTTGACCACCCTGGGTTTGTACCTTTCGCACCGGCTGGCCTCTCAACGCCAGACCGCGCTGCAAGCTGAGCGTCGGGAAGCCGATAAGAACCTTGCCTTCCTGCGCAACGCCGGCGATGGTATCCACATCGTGGATGCAAACGGCAATATCATGGAAGTCAGTGATTCCTTCTGCACCATGCTGGGTTACGAGCGAGATGAAGTGATCGGGATGAATCTTGCCCAAGTGGAAGCCCTTCACAACCCGGATGAAATTGCCAGCGCCATGAGAGATTTAATTGAAAGAAATACTCGTTTTCAGGTGGATACGGTACATCGACGCAAAGATGGCCGTCTGCTGGATATCGAACTGAGTGTCATGCCCATGATTTTGGACGGACAGGTCTTCCTGTTCGCCTCATCCCGGGACATCACCGCACGCAAGCAGGCGGAAACAGCGCTTGCGGAATCCAGAAATCTTCTCCAGGTCGTCATCGATCATGTCCCCGTGCGTATTTTCTGGAAAGACCGAGAGTTACGCTATCTTGGCTGTAATCCGGCCTTTGCCCGGGATGCAGGAAAAAGCCATCCCGGCGAACTGATCGGCCAGGATGATTACCAGATGGCTTGGTCCACGGAGGCGGAACTGTACCGTGGCGATGACCGGCAAGTAATTGAAGAGGATAGAGCCAAACTCGACTATGTAGAACCGCAAACGACACCGGAGGGTTCCCGTTGGGTGCGAACATGGAAAGTCCCGCTGAGGACCGTCAATAACGAGGTGTTTGGCATCCTCGGAATTTATGAAGACATCACGAAAACAAAGCGACTGAATGAGGAACTGGCCCAGTACCGCACTCATCTGGAGGAACTGGTGGAGGCGCGCACTCGCGAATTGCAGCAGGCCCACCAGCACATCGCAGATACCCAATATGCAATGGATAAGGTCGGGATCGGCATCACTTGGGTCGATTTCGACACGGGACGTTTCATCTATTCCAACCCTTGTGCTTCCAGTTTCCTGGGCTATACCCCTGAGGAAATGTGCCAGCTAACGGTATCGGACATTGATCCCGGCTTCCCGGCCGAACGCTACCGAGAGAGTCGGGAACAGATCAAACAACAAGGTCATATAAAGTTTGAGACTGCTCAACAAGCCAAAGACGGTCACTTGATCCCTGTCGAAGTGGTTATTTACTACCATCCGGCCGCAACGGGTTCCGGCGCGCAGCACTTTATCGTCTTTCAGAGTGACATTAGCCCACGCAAGGAAGCAGAGCGCACTTTGATGGAAGCCAAGGAGTCTGCCGTAACCGCGAACCTGGCCAAGAGCATCTTTCTCGCCAACATGAGTCATGAGATCCGCA
>JAGRHM010000676.1 GCA_020445005.1 Candidatus Competibacteraceae bacterium
CATGGCAGTTGGCTCAATATGGCCGGGTGTGAGTTGGCGGTACTCGCCGGCCAGTGTTTGAATCGCCGCATTTCGACGATCGACATCTTGCGGGAAGAAATCGCCACTTGGGAAGGCCCGCGCAACCAGCGCCAGACCAAAATCCACTGGCAGTTTGGTACCGAGGCCGCCCGGGTCAAACTCAAACGCCTCTATCCGTCTTTGGAATCCACCGAAAATCCGATCGGACCAGAGGCCTCCTAACCTGTCAAAACTTTTGCAACAGCCCACTAGGAATAGCCGGAGCAGCTTGCCGCCCGCAACAAGTTTCACATGCGCCCGCGAATATAGCCCAGACTTTCCAGCTTTAACAGGAGATGCTGAGCGGCTTCGCTGGGCGTATAGTCGCGGGTGTCAATGACTACCTCGGGGTGTTCCGGCTCTTCATAGGGATCGCTGATGCCAGTGAATTCCTTCAGAATGCCGGCCCGGGCCTTGGCGTACAGCCCTTTACGGTCGCGGGCCTCGCAAACCTCCAGGGGCGTGGCGACATACACCTCGATGAATCCACCGAGCGGCGCGATCATGTCCCGCACTTCTCGACGGGTGGCGGCGTAGGGCGCGATCGGCGCGCAGATGGCGATACCGCCGTTTTTGGTGATTTCGCTGGCGACGAAGCCAATCCGCAGGATATTGATATTGCGATGTTCGCGGGAAAAACCCAGCTCGCTGGATAAATGTTTGCGGACGATGTCGCCATCCAGCAGAGTAACAGCCCGTCCGCCCAGTTCGAGCAACTTGACCATCAGGGCATTGGCGATCGTGGACTTACCGGATCCCGAAAGTCCGGTGAAGAATACGGTAAAACCCTGCCGCCGACGTGGCGGGTGAGTGCGGCGCAATTCCTCGACGACGTCAGGGTAGGAAAACCACTCGGGAATCTCCAACCCTTCCTGTAAGCGGCGGCGGAACTCCGCGCCGGAAATGTTCAGTACTGTTTCTTCCGCCTCCACCTCGCTGGCCAAGAGGTATTGCGCGCGTTCCCGAACATAAGCCATCTCTGGGAAAGCCAGAATTTGGATGGCCAGTTCATTCTGATAGCGGGCCGCCAGTTTCTGAGCAGCGTAAGGTTCGTAGAATGTCCGTTTAAACGGATCGCAGTCCGGCCCGGCATGATCACGGCCTACGATAAAATGACTGCAACCATGGTTCTGGCGAATCAAGGCGTGCCACAACGCCTCGCGCGGACCCGCCATGCGCATCGCCAGATTGATCAAACTCAGGGCGGTGGTCTGCTCAGGATAGAACTTCAAGAGATGTTCATAGCAATGCACCCGTGAATAGTGGTCAATGTCGCCGGGCTTGGTCAGGCCCACCGCCGGATGAATGAGCAGATTGGCCTCGGCCTGTTGGATGGCGCGCAGGGTTAATTCCTGATGGGCGCGATGCATCGGGTTGCGGGTCTGGAACGCGACGACCCGTCGCCAGCCCAGCTTGGTAAAGTGCTCGCGCAATTCACGCGGCGAGTGGCGCAACTGGCGAAAGTCGTAGTGCGTTGGCGGTTCGACGCCGCGCAACCGGCCGCCCACGTAAACAGGTCCGGTTTGGCGCAGGAGATGAAACACCCCGGGATGTTGTTCATCCGTTGTACCGAAAATCTCCCGGGCTTCGTAAAGCTTGTTGGGTCGCCAGACATCATCAACTTCCAGCACAGCAATCAGCACACCCTCGGGATCACGCAAGGCAACCTTGTGACCCTGGTCGATGCTGCCGGCAAATTCTTCGGACACGTCCAGATTGACAGGCATTGGCCAAAGCATGCCGTTGCTCAAGCGCATTTCGGCAACAACCTGTTGGTAATCGGCTTCATTCAGGAAGCCGTCCAGCGGCGAGAAACCGCCATTCAATAGCAGTTCAAGGTCGCAAAGCTGGCGCGGCGTAAGATCCCAGGAGGGGTATTCCCGCGCCTGTGATTTGATTTGGACAGCTTCATCTTCGTTGACATAGCTTTCCTTGAGAACGCCTCCGTGAGGCTCAATCAAATGAATCATGGAGTTTACTTTACAGTTTAACGGCAGGAGGTAGGCTGAAAAAAATTGCTTTATTATTGTCTGACAGACAGAAATCCGTATGCCAATATCTTATCGTTATAACGATAGTTATGCAGTTCCTGTTTGCAGAGTCGATCCTGCGTCAGCATCAATCCGACCGATATTGGCGACGGGTTGTTTCATCCAGGCTCCAGAGCAATCAGACTCCAGAATTACAACTTTGCCACTACCATGCGCATCCTCCACACTGCCGATCTCCATCTTGACAGCCCGCTTCGCGGCCTGGACCGCTATGAAGGAGCGCCGGTCGATGATATTCGCGGCGCCACCCGCCGCGCCTTTGAAAATCTGCTTGTCGTCGCGTTGCGCGAACGGGTCGATCTGGTCGTTATCGCTGGCGATCTCTATGACGGCGACTGGCTCGACCACAACACCGGCCTGTTTTTCACCAAAGGCGTGATGCAACTGGCCGAGGAGGGGATTCCGGTCGCCATCGTGCGCGGCAATCATGACGCCGCCAGTCGGCTCACTAAAACCTTGCGCCTGCCAAGAAACGTCCATCTGTTCGCAGATGCCCGCCCTGAAACCCGAGTTTTCGACGACATTGGCATCGCAGTGCATGGACAAAGCTTCGCTGCCGCCGTTGTATCGGATGACCTAGCCGCAGGTTATCCACCGCCAGTCGCTAGTTGCTTTAATCTGGGCCTGTTGCATAGTTCCCTCAATGGTCGCCCCGGACATGCGCCCTACGCGCCGACGCAACTGGACGTACTGCGCAACAAGGGTTACGGCTATTGGGCGCTTGGACATATCCACGCCGCCGAAATCGTGTGTCGCGATCCCTGGGTGGTCTATCCCGGTAATACCCAGGGTCGGCACATTCGCGAAACCGGGGCGAAGGGTTGCACGCTGGTGACCATCGAAGATCATGACATCGCCCATCAATTCATCGCGCTGGATGTCATGCGCTGGACATCCCTCTCCCTGGAGATTGACGCCTTGCCTGATCTGGAAGCACTGCTGGACCGGGTCAAGCAGCATCTGCAACGACAATTGACCGCGGCTGAAGATCGGGCATTAGCGGTACGCATTCAAATACGAGGCAGCGGTCCCTTGCACGGCCGTTTGGCTGCGCAACCCGAAGTTGTGACGCAGGAAATACGCAATGTCGCCATCGAAGCGACGAATGCCCGGACCTGGATTGAAAAGGTCGAACTACGCACCCGTCCTTTGCTCGATCTCGATCAATTGGCCAAACGGGATGACCCGGTGGGCATGCTGCTGCGCGAGTTGCGGGCGTTAGCCGCCCATCCGGGATTATTGCGCGATGTCGCCGCTGAAGCGCTGGGTGAGCTGTTGCAGAAACTGCCGGTTGAACTCCGGCAGGGAGAAGACGCCCTGCGCCTCGACGACGCCGATGCGCTCATCGAATGCCTGGCCGAAGTGGAAGCCGATTTACTGGCCCGCCTGTCTGGTGAAGAGGGGGTTCGATGAAAATCGAACGCCTCTATCTCAAGGCTTACGGCGTTTTTTCCGATTATCGCCTCGATTTCACTGGCGGACCCGATTTTCACATCATTCATGGCCCCAACGAAGCCGGCAAATCGACGACATTGCGCGCCCTGATCGGGTTACTGTTCGGCATCGAGGGGCGTACCAGTGATAATTTTATTCATCAGAATAACCGCTTGCGGATTGGCGCAGCGCTGACGACTACAAATCATGGCCGGCTGAACGTCATGCGCCGTAAGGGGCGCAAGCAAACCTTGTTCGTGCTGGACGAGACGCGCGGCGAGGAGTGTACTGATCAACCGTTGGCGGAAGATACTCTGTCACGCTGTTTGAGCGGTCTTGATGAAAATCTGTATCGCGCCCTGTTTGGGCTGGACCTGGACGGCCTGGTGCGGGGCAGTGAAGCCCTGCTGGAGGGAAAAGGCGAAATGGGTCAAAGTTTGTTCGCCGCCGCCGCCGGACTTGCTGACCTGCGGCAATTGTCCGACCAATTGGAAACGGAAGCTTCCAACCTGTTTCTGCCCCGTGCAACCGCCCGGACGATCAATGTCGCCCTGCGCGAACTGGATGAACAACGCAAGTTAGCGCGGGAAGCGACGGTGCGATCTTCCGCCTGGGAGCAGGCCGATCGCACCCGGCGTCAGGCCGAGAAAAAACATACGGAGTTACGCGCCGAACTGGGCCGTTTACGCGAGGAACAGCGTCGACTTTCCCGGGTCGTGGCTCATTTGCCGCTGGTCGCCGAACGCGAAGCCATGCGCCAGGAAATTACCGCCTTGGCCAGCGTGCCGCTCTTGCCAGCGGACGCGCAACAACAGCGGATTGAGACGGAAGAACGCTTGCGCGCCGCTATGGATAACCAGCGGGAGGCTCAGGCAACGCTGGATGAGCTGCGCCAGCAACAATCCCGGCGGGTGGTCCGCGAAGTTCTGCTCAGTCATGCCGGGGATATCGAACGGCTGCACCACGCCGCGAAAAATTATCGGGGCGCTTTGGAGCGCTTGCCCCGCATTGAAGCCGAGATTGAGTCTGCCTACCAGACTCTCATTACGCAATTGAGAGCGATCGACCCGATGTTGACGGTGGCGTCGTCGACGCCCGCTGATTTATCCGAATACGTCCGAGCGCTAATGCCCTTGCCTACCGCGCGGGCGCGGGTGCAAGCGCTGGTCGAGGAACACGGCGTATGGTCCATTCAGGACGAACAATGTGCAGAACAGGAATGCAAGCTGCGTGGAGCGCTCCAGCAATTGCGTCAGGCGCTGGCGACGCAACCCGCAGCCATGCCGTTTGAACTTCTGGAGACAGCCCGCGAACGGGTAACTGGCCAGGGCGACTTCGCCAACCAGCAAACGCAACTGGAACGGGAAATTGCAGAACTGGAAACCACGCTGGCGCGTGAAGCAACGGCTTTATGGAGCGGTACGCTCGATGAACTGATTGCCTTGCGCGTCCCGCTGCTGGCTACGGTTAATGAACTGGGTGACCGGTATCGCCAGTTGGCTGAGAATGAACGCTTGCTCAAGGATCAGGATCGCATTTTACAGCGCGATTTGGGCGAACGGGAACGCGAACTGCGTGGACTGGCCGCTGCTGGCGAAATTGTCACGCATGACCAAGTGCGTCAGGCTCGCCAACACCGCGACGCCAGTTGGCAGCGCATCCGCCAGGACTATATTGAATACAAGGACAATTCTAACCAACCTGTGGCGCTCCCTGCGCTGGAACCGGCTCTGGCGAAGGTCTTTGAGTCCGCCCTGCGCGAAGCGGACCGCCTGGCTGATTTGCTGCATGCCGACGCCAAACGGGCGACCAGCGTCGAGAATCTTCGCCAGCGGATCGCTGACATGCAACAAGCGCGCACTGATCTGGCGCAACAATTTACCGTGCTGGCGACCCAACGCAGCGATCTCGATGCCCGCTGGACCGTGATTGCTGAATCGCTGCATCAAGCCGATCTTACGCCCGGCGCAGCGATCGAGTGGTTGCAAAGACAGGCCCTGCTGGTGGAGCGCGCGACTCGTCTTGAAGCTCTGCGGCAGGAGCGACGGGAGATTGCCGCGGCCCTTGTAGCCGCCCGTAAAACGCTTGATCAGGCGCTGCAAAACTGTGGGCTACCCGGCCTGACCGAGGATGAAACCTGGTCAGCCGCGCTCAGCCGGGCCAGAACAGCAATTGAACAGGCTCGCCAGACGGCTACCGAGCGCGCTAATCTCATCAAAAGCATCAACCAGCATGAAACCGGGTTAAGCGAAATCGTAGCGAAACGCATGAGACTGGCGGAAAAGCGCGCGGCTTGGCAAACGCAATGGAACGCTACCGTGGCCGATCTACGACTTTCTCCCGAAGCCTTGCCTGCGGAGGCGCGCGTGCGGCTTGAGCAGTGGGATCAACTTTCCAAATCATTAAGTACGCTGGAAACCCTGAATCGGGAAGCCCAACAAGAGAAAACCGTTCGCTGCGCTTTTGAAGGAGCCTTGGCGGAACTGGCGCGAGCGGTTGCCGAACCGATGGACGGTCAGGAAGCCGACCGGGTGGCGATCACACTTTATGAGGCGTTGAGCGTGGCCCGCAATGACGATCGTCTGCGCAAACAGATTGAAGCGGATATCCAAAGAGAGCAACAACGACTGACCCAGGCGGAAACCGCTGCTCTTATCCAGCGTGACCGTCTCGCCGAGCTGGCGCGCCGCGCTGGCGTGGAATCGCCAAGGGAACTGGCCTCGGTCGAAGATCGTTCGCAGCACAAACGCAGGCTTTCCGAACGGGTGGCGGAAATTGAGGAGCAACTGGTGCGCGGCGCCGCCCGCCCGCTCGCCGAAGTCCTGGCGGAAATCGAGGGCGAAGACCTGGCGGTCGCGAATGCCCGGCTGGATGAGCTTGAAACAACTCTGCGGGAATACGAGGCCGAGGTGGAAACCACCCATGCGGTTTACCTGGATGCGCGCCGCGCCTTTGATGCCATCGATGGCGGCGACGCGGCAGCTCAGGCGCAGCAACGGGCCGAGGAGATTGTCGCCCGCATCACCCGCCAGGTTGGCGCTTATGCACGCGTCCGGTTGGCGGGCGCGATTGTGTCGCGCGTCGTGCAAGCTTACCGGGAGCAGCATCAGGGACCGGTGCTGCGCCGTGCCAGCGAAATCTTCGCCCGGATCACCTTGGGCAGCTTCGCCAGCGCCGTCCTGGATTACCAGGATGATCGGCAGATTCTCCTTGGGCAACGACCGGATGGCTCGCGGGTGGCGGTGACCGGCATGAGTCAGGGGACGCGCGACCAGCTTTTTCTGGCGCTGCGCATTGCTGCGATTGAGGAGCATCTCCACCACCGCGAGGCGGTGCCCATCGCCATTGACGATCTGCTGGTGCAATTCGACGATGCCCGGGCCGCGGCGACTTTGGCGGTGCTGGCTGAACTGGCGCAGCGGACCCAGGTGCTGTTTTTCACCCATCATGGTCATCTGTGCGAGCTGGCCACCACCGCTTTGCCAGTCAACGCCTGGCGACGGCATGATTTGACGATCGGTCCCGTTGTTGGCAACGGTGCAGAGTAATCGTCATTTGGAGCTGCCAGGACCCAGGACGCCAGGATAGACTACCCTTCAAACCCTGGCGCTGTTTCGGTCGCTGTCGGTAACTCGAAATGTTCCGGGTAGTACACAGCCAGCAAATACAATCCTGCGGCGGGCGCGGTAACGCCGGCCCGGGTGCGGTCACGCTGCTCCAGCACTTCCCGCGCCCATTCTATGGGTTGTTCACCGGCGCCAATCGCCATTAAGACCCCGGCGATGTTGCGCACCATGTG
>JAGRHM010000677.1 GCA_020445005.1 Candidatus Competibacteraceae bacterium
CCTCGCCGGCGATGGCCTTGGCCAGTAAGGTCTTGCCCGTACCCGGCGAACCGACCATTAACACCCCACGCGGGATCTTGCCGCCGAGTTTCTGAAACTTACCAGGATCGCGCAGAAACTCGACCAGTTCGGCCACTTCCTCCTTGGCCTCATCCACGCCGGCCACATCAGAGAAGGTGATCTTGATTTGATCCTCGCTCATCATCCGGGCGCGCGACTTGCCAAAGGACATCGCGCCTCGGCCCGCGCCGCCGCCCTGCATTTGCCGCAAGAAAAACACCCAGATGCCAATCAACAACAGCATCGGGAACCAGGAGATGAAAATCTGCATCAACAGCCCCTGCTTTTCAGGCGGCTGGCCCTCGATATCGACGCCATGATTGAGCAGCTCGCCAATCATCGCGCTATTGTCGGTTTCGGGACTGTAGGTCGTGAAGCGCTCGCCGCCGCTGGTGCGGCCCATGATGGCGCGGCCATCAATGCTCACCTGAGCGATGCGTCCCTGTTTGGCTTCCTGCAGGAACTGGGAATAGGACATTTGCGCGGAAGGCGTCACCTTGGGACCGAAGCTGTTGAAGACCGACATCAACACCACGGCGATGACTACCCACAAAAGAATATTTTTAACCATATCGTTCAAGGCGGATACCTCGGCAGGCCAGGACGGGATAACGAATGCAACTGGGAGCTACTTGGGAGCGAATCACGGATTTTCCAGAGTAATTGCTGCAAAGACTTCAAAAAAAGCGTAATTTTTTTAGACCGACTCACCCGCGATAGTTCCGGGCCAGTAGATACTGCTCGGCGCTGCGCGCGCGCGAAGCCTGGGGTTTACGGGGTGAGACGGCCGTAAAAGCGGCGCGTAAATCCTTCAAAAATTGATCGAAACCTTCACCTTGAAAGGCTTTTACCAACAGATCGCCGCCGGGGCGCAGGCATTGCCGGGCAAAATCCAGGGCCAGTTCCGCCAGATACATCCCGCGCGGCTGATCGACCGCTTTCAGACCGCTGGCATTCGGCGCCATGTCAGATAACAGCAGATCCACCGGCCGGCCCGCCAGAATCACTAATAGACGCTCCAGCACCTCGGCTTCACGGAAATCCCCTTCAAGAAATTCGACGCCGGGTAAGGATTCCATCGGCAGGATGTCCAGAGCGATCACGATGCCCCGCTCCCCCACCTGACGCACCGCCAACTGCGACCAGCCGCCCGGCGCCGCGCCTAAATCGACCACGGTCATGCCAGGCTGCAGCAGCCGATCTTTTTCATGAATTTCCAGCAGTTTGTATACTGCGCGGGAACGATAGCTCTCCCGTTGCGCGCGCTTGACATATTCGTCGGTGAAGTGTTCCCGCAACCAGCGGGCGCTGCTTTTACTGCGCGGCATTCGGGGATTGCCCGCGTTCCTGAGTCATTTTAGCGACGACCCGCCGCGCGCGGACGATAATCCAGATCATGCCCAGTACGCCATAACTCAGCAGAAGCAGCAATTGCAATAGTAAGCTGTCCAGCGCCCGCCCCTGAACCAGCAATAGCACCAAGCCCACGACCAGGATCACGCCCAGGTCCAGCTTGACTTCATTCAACGGA
>JAGRHM010000678.1 GCA_020445005.1 Candidatus Competibacteraceae bacterium
TATATTTGATAGTAAAAAGTTTCCACGGTCGGTGCATCCTTCCCGAGTCGCTTTCTCGAAGATGCGATTACTGTTGCGCGCGGCGATTCGCAGCGTGTTTCGCACACCAACCTTTTGCATGATAACCAACAATTTAGCCTGCTCGTGTCAGGAGGGTTTTGCCATGATGCGTTCCTTTTCTTCCACTATATTCGCCTCATTCCTGTTGGGAGTTTTATTGGTTCTCCTACCTGGCTTTTCGATTGGGGCAGGCATTGCTGGAGGTTATGTACACAGCCTTGCGCTCAAGAACGACGGCACCGTTTGGGCGTGGGGGGCTAATGGACTCGGCCAGTTAGGCGATGGGACGAAAGCTGACCGCTTCGCTCCCGTCCAAGTAATGGGGTTAAGTGATGTTATTGCTATTTCCGGAGGAGGTGGTCATAGCATCGCATTGAAGAATGACGGCACCGTTTGGGCATGGGGGTCCAATGGAGTCGGCCAGTTAGGCGATGGGACGAAAGCTGACCGCTTCGCTCCTGTCCAAGTAATGGGGTTAAGTGATGTTATTGCTATCGACGCAGGCGATCCCTACACTGTGGCGCTGAAAAGCGATGGCACCGTTTGGATATGGGGTTGTTGTTATGATACACAGGGACTGTTTGACAGCTCCATCCCTGTTCAAGTACCCGATTTAAACGACGTTGCTGCGATCGCGGCAGGTTACTATTTTAATGTAGTGCAAAAAAGGGATGGCACCGTCTGGGCATGGGGACGCAACGATCATGGCCAACTGGGCGACGGCGCCAACATAAAGCGTACTGTCCCGGTTCAGGTCAGCAGCCTTAGCGACATTATCGCTGTTGCTGCAGGCAGCAACCATGCTGTGGCCTTGAAACGTGACGGCACGGTCTGGACCTGGGGAGGAAATCAGGATGGTCAATTAGGCGATGGAACCACTATTGACCGCACGACGCCAATCCAGGTAAATAGCCTTAGTGGCGTCGTTGCAATTTCTGCAACCTCGGGACCAGCGTCAGGATTTACCATAGCGCTGAAAAACGATGGCACGGTCTGGGCATGGGGTGATCATCACGGTGTGTATGCCGGTTCCACCATTCCGGTCCAAGTACCCGGCCTCAGTCCAAACGACACCAATGGTATTGATGCGGGCGGATTCCATACCCTGTTGTTGAAAAATGATGGCGCGGTCTGGGCATGGGGATGGGGTACAGATGGCGTACTGGGAAACGGTTCTGGCGACGCTAGCGCTGTCATTCCAGTTCAAGTAGTTGGGTCTGACGGAAACGGTTTTTTAAATTTGGGACAAGTTACCCCATCCCCGCAACCAGAGGACAATAACGAGACTGTCCTAACCTTGGAAGATCCCGTAGACGGTAGCACTTATTCTAAAACCGCCAGCATCAGCGGTTGGGTAGTTTCCCCCTCCGGTGTGTCCTTAGTCGAGCTTTATATAGACGACACCCTGCAAGGCCAAATCCCACTAGGAGTTTCCCGCCCAGAAATTGGCAGCATCTATCTAGACTACCCCAACGCCGCACAATCAGGGTTCAGTCAAGCCTTCAATTACGCGAAGCTGAAGGTAGGATCACATACCATTAGCGTGCAAGCCACGGACAACGCCGGTCAGAAGCGTGACGCCAGCGCCACTATTAACGTCGTCCGGTCCGCGTGCAAATATAAATTGTCGCTAGAATCGGGAGCATTCTTAGGAGGTGGCGGGGACGGCACAATTAAAGTCAGAGCAACTTCCGGTTGCGCCTGGACTGCAAAAAGCAATGCAAGCTGGATCTCTATCCTCTCAGGAGCCAGCGGTGAACAGCGAGGCACCGTCCAATACCGGGTAGAAGCGAATCGCGAATGTGACCGTATCGGGACCATAGCGATTGCGGAGCGCCAACATCGGATTTCGCAAAGAGGCGACCCTGGTACATGCGGTGGTGCTCAATAGTGTGTTAATAAGGGAGGGGCCGTAGCAGGCCCAGCCATTGAGCTATCGTTGACTAATTTCAATTATGGAGATGCGATAGGAGAACTGTGGGGTGCGATGGTGGACGGAAAAAGCGCAGGTTACAGTGGAGGCGATATAAATCCTAAGCGATCTGTTCCACCATGGACGACAGTATGCCAACGATTTTACCGGGATTGTCGATAAAGTATTCTTTCAAGTCGATGTGCGCTTCGTTGCCTCTCAAGCGAAGAAACTGCCACGTTGTGCCCGAGGTTACCGCGCCATAGATCGTTTCAACCGGGTTGTTTTCCTGTTGATTGAAAATGCTGGCTGCAATCATTTCGGCAATGCATTGCCCCAAGCCTCCGATAATATTCTCATTCTTAGCTTCCACAATCACAATGACTGGGGAATTTAACATTAACTGTTCCGATGAGCGGCTGATAATAAAATCGCAGAAACCGCTCAAGTCCTTTTCCTTGTCCACGTTAAATTCTATCCCGGAGAACAAGCTGATTTTGTTGCTGAATCTCCTTCTGATCTCGGCCAGTACATTGGAGATAATAAATTCGGAGCGCGCTTTTTCCGTGTTAATGGAAACGGCGAGGGGAACCTGTTCGTCGAGCAGAGTCTTGAGCAGTTCGCTGATTTGAACCTCGCCGATCGGGTCAAAGAGTCCCGGATTCTCCACAATGCCGATATGGAGTTCGTCTTTCACTTTTTTCAGATTAAAGTTGCTATAGGGCATGGGTGTTTACTTCCGCCTGGCATGCTTTCGCGTTACGTCTGGAAGAGATCAGCATCCAAAGCCTTTGCACTCCCTGCGTCAGTCCTACAAACAGTCCCTGTGGCAGAAAAATCATGACGGCCATCAACAGTCCGCCGTGGATGATCATTTCATAATCCTCGAAGACAACGAGGCCCTCGTGCAACAGGGTTAAGGCAATCGCGCCGCAGGCTGCGCCGAAGGTCGAGGCCATACCGCCTAATACGACCATCGTTACCAGCTCTACCGAGATCATGAGACTGAAGGAATCCGGACTGACAAAGGCTTGCTGATGGGCAAATAAACTGCCAGCGAAGGCGGCGAACAGAGCGGAAACCACGAACACTTGCGTTTTAGTTCGGGCCGTATCAATTCCTATCATTTGGGCAGCGAGTTCGGAGCCGCGCACCGCGCGCAGGGCGCGACCGATCCGGGAATCAACGATGTTCAGCGACAGCCAAATGATCAGCAACATGGCGGCGGCAATGACCCAATACCATTGCTGGTCGCTATCGACCGTCCAGCCCAGCAGATTCAAGGGCGGGATGCCTCCCAAACCGTCCGGCCCTCCGGTCCATTCCGTCGCCTGCACCATGACGACATGGATGATGATGCCAAAACCCAGGGTCGCCATAGCCAGATAATGCCCGCGCAAGCGGAGAATAGGTCGGGCCAGCAACCAGGCAATGGTCCCCGCGACTAGTAAACCGGCCAGCAGGGCCAGCCAGCCCGGCCAGTCGAAGCGCGTGGTCAGAATCGCTGAAGCGTAGCCTCCCATGCCGAAGAAGGCCGCGTGACCGAGGGAAATCTGTCCGGCATAGCCCATCAGTAGGTTAAGACCGACGGCCAGAATGACATGCAGACCGGCGGCGATACCGACGACGGTGACGAAGTAATCGTCCGGGAATAGGATCGGCAGCAGGATCACTGCAACCGCGAAGACGAAAAAACCGGCTAGTCGCATAGTTTCTTCCCTGTCAAACTCGTTCCGCGACCTTGTGACCAAACAACCCAGTGGGTTCAAAAAACAGCACCATCAACACGAACACAAAGGCGATGGCATCCTTGTAGCCGGAAGAGATCAATCCTGCCCCTAACGCTTCCAGGATACCGAGGAGCAGACCGCCGGCAACTGCGCCCATCGGGTTGCCAATCCCGCCGACGATGGCGGCGGAGAATCCCTTGAGACCGAGCATGATCCCGGCTTCGTAGGAACTGAAGGTAATAGGGGCCGCCAGAATGCCGGCAATGGCGCCCAGACCGGCGGACAGTCCGTAGGCCAGCCGCAACATAACCTTAACATTGATTCCGACCAGTTGCGCCGCGGCTGGATTGAAAGAGCACGCCAGCAGCGCCTTGCCGAGCAGCGTGCGATTTAGAAAGGCGCGCGTCAATCCGACCAATAGCACCGTACCTCCCAGCACCCACAGGCTTTGCGGGAGCAGGGTCGCACCGCCCAAATTGATGGGTTCGTTGCCGGAAAAAGCCGGCAGGGGAAGGGAATTTTTGCCCCAGAGCAGCGAAGCGACTCCACGCAGGAAGATCGCTGCGCCAATGGTGATGATAATCGTCGTGACGACCGACGCGCCATGCGCCGGTTCAATGGCGCAGCGCTCCAGCAACAGGCCAGTCAGCGCCGTAAGCAACGTTGCTGCAATGGCCGCCAGCGCCAGGGGCAAACCCGCCCCTAACAGCGCGATCGCGGTCATGGCTCCCAGCATCACGAATTCGCCCTGGGCGAAGTTCACCACGTCGGAGGCGTTATAGATCAGAGCGAAGCCTAATCCCACCAAAGCGTAGATGGAGCCGACCGTAATGCCAGCGACCAGGAACTGGAAAATCTGTTCGAGCATTGACGGGGGCTATTCAACGATCTTCCAAGCACCGTCGCGAATTTCCACCATCTTGAAGGCATAAAGATTCAGGCCCATGTGATCTTTCTGGGTCATGTTGAAGACTCCGGCGGTGCCAATGAAGCCCGAAGTTTTTTCAATTTCATCGCGCATCTTGGCTTTGTCGGTTCCACCCGCACGCTTAATCGCTTCAGCGGCGATCATGATCCCGTCATAGGCGTGGCCGCCAAAAGTAGATACAGGGCCATGCTTGGCTTCGTACTCTTTCTTATACGCCAGTAATACGGGTTTCTGTGGATCGGTATCCGGTAGTTGCTCAGCGACTACTAATGCTGCGGCGGGCAGACGCACCCCTTCCGCTGCTTCGCCCGCCAAATCAATAAAGGTCTTTGAGGCGACGCCGTGCGACTGGTAGACCGGCAGGTTAATACCCAGTTGCTTGATGTTCTTGGTCACAATGGCCGGGGCCTGGCCAAAACCAAAGTTGATGATCGCCTGAGCGTCAGTGGCGCGAATCTTGGTCAGTTGAGTGGTCATGTCCGTGTCCTTGTTACCATAGGATTCGTCAGCAACCAGGGTCATGCCATATTCCGGAGCCAGTTTGAGGACTTGTTCCCGACCGGATTTGTCGAAACCGCCGTCGCCGGTGATCAGCGCGACTTTGTTCAGACCTCGCTTGCGCAGATCCTCGAAAATTTTAGCGGCAGCCATGCGGTCGGTGTGAGCGACTTTGAAGACCCATTTGCGCACCGGTTCGATGATTTCAACCGCGCCCGCTAGAGAGATCAGCGGAATACGGGCCTTCTCGACTTCGGGGATGACGGCCAGCGAGTCGCCTGATGTGGTGCCGCCGACGATCAGATCAACCTGGTCTTTCTGGATCAGGCGCTTGACAAAGTTCAGGGCCTCGCGGGCATTACCGCCCGTGTCATAATGCACAAGTTCGATTTTCCGTCCATTCAACCCGCCCTTGGCGTTAAGGTCTTCAATGACCATTTGCAGGGTTTTCAATTCGGGGTCGCCCAAGAATGCAGCGGGACCAGTGACGGTCAGGAATGTGCCGATCTTGATCGGTTCGGCAGCGCTGACCCCGTTGACGCCGGCGAGTAGCATTATGGCGATAAAAATTCTTATTAATCTTTGTATTAGCATTTCTATTCCTCCAACACATTTAAGTGGCTTGTGCTACGGCAAAACATAGAAGGGTTCAAGCAACCTGTCCCGCTGTGCGGCCCGCGTCAAAAGCCTGGGCGTTGATATCGGCCAGTTTGGGCTTGTAAGCGCGAAAACCCTCAATAATGCATTCTTTCAACACTTCAGCGGGAAAGGGCAGATGATCGCTGATCGCGCCCAGCATGATGGTGTTCACCAGTTTGGCATTGCCCAATCCATCCGCAATTGCGCCCGCGTTGAAGGCATGGACTTCAATGCCGGAAGCCGCTAATTCGGCAATCGGATCGGCAGGGTAATCGTACAAGCCGGCGGAAACCACCGGCGGGGCGAGCCGGAGCGTATTGACCATGGCAACCCCGGTCGGGCGTAAGTGGGGCAGCCAGCGCAACGCTTCGGCGGCTTCGAAGCCAATGAGCAGGTCCGCCTCGCCGGGGTCGATCTGTGGCGAATAGACCTTCGCGCCGAAACGCACATGCGAGGATACGACGCCGCCGCGCTGGGCCATGCCCGCTACTTCGGTTTTCTTGACATCGAAACCCTGGTTCAGGGCGGTGCGCGCCAGCATTTCCGCAGCAGTCATCACGCCCTGACCGCCGATGCCGACCACAAGAATGTTGGTAATGCTGTCAGCCATGAGGCTGAATCCGAATGGTGCGGGTCGTCGGCTGGGGTTGGACAATGGCCTCCGGGGCGCAGGTCTCGACGCACATGTGGCAACCGGTGCAGGCGTTGGCGTCGATGCGGGCAAAGACCAGTTCTTTAGCCTTGCCGCTTTTAGCGGTCACCGTTTCGCGGTGGGAAACAAAGATGGCGGGACAACCCAGATCAATGCAGTTGCC
>JAGRHM010000679.1 GCA_020445005.1 Candidatus Competibacteraceae bacterium
CGGTCTACGGCCGGGATTTAACCTTGCTGCGCCAGTGGACCGGACTCACCATCGCCGAATGCGGCTATCTGCTGGGCCTGACCGCGCCCCGTTTTCACGAGTACCAGAATCGGCCTGACGAACTGCTGGGCGATCCGGCGGTCGCGCTGTTGGTCTGGGCGCTCTTGCGTTATCCCGAAGCGCATTATCTACCGGTCTTTCCCGAACCGGCCGAGGTGTATCCGGCTTACGCGAGCGCCCTGGAACAGAGCACGGCAATCCAATCCGATCCCGAGGGGGCGTTTGCCTTGCTGATGGGTCAACCCCGTTCCACAGGGCCACGCTGGTTGTCCGGG
This sequence comes from Candidatus Competibacteraceae bacterium, assembly GCA_020445005.1. Classification (GTDB taxonomy): domain Bacteria; phylum Pseudomonadota; class Gammaproteobacteria; order Competibacterales; family Competibacteraceae; genus UBA2383. The sequence continues at coordinate 336 of JAGRHM010000679.1, forward strand.
GTGGACACGCCGCGTCAGACCGTCCATCCGCCGCTACGTCGCCTGTTGCTGGCCTTTCAACGGTTCCTGGCGACGCGCGGCGTGGCAGGCTTTGAAGCGTTCGTGGAGCGCGCCCGGTTCGAGGCCCGGGTGCGCGGACTCGACCTGGATGCGCCCACGCTGAAAACCTGGGTGCGCCGGGCGGCCCGCCGCGACGTTTCCTTGGTGGACGCCCCGCGCGGCGGGGCATTTCAGCCGTGGCCGCCCCCGAGACTCCGGTTCTCGCCCCACCCACCGGTCCCGGTCGCCGTTCGCCAAGCGGTCGCGCGCCGCCACGCGACCCGCCGTTTGGCGACTCGCCGCGCGGCAGGCGGCGCTCCACGGTCGGCCGACTAATCCGCCGGCCCGCTGCAGCCCGCACCTCTCGGTCATCCTCGGCGGGAGACCCCACCCGGGGCGCACGGCGGCGCACCGCCCGGTGACCGGGCGTACTCCTCACGCGCGGGCGGCACAGGCGCACGCAGGGGGAAAGCGTACTCCGCCGCCAGCCGCCTGCAAAGCGCCTGGTAGGCCGCGTCGCCCTCCACCTGGAACGCGCCCCACTTTTGCGTGGCCAGGTGCAGCGCCGCCCGAACGGTCTCCCGGTCACGCTCGGCGTAAACGACAATCTCCGCGCCCCGATCCACCAAGCCCGGACGCTGACGGGCGCTGTCCCGGCGACGATAATCCACCCGCCGGCCGTAGCCAACGGCGATGAACGCACCCAAATCGTAGGGTTGCAGCGGTTCCGCGCGGGCGCACCCGTCGGCGGGCGTCAGCCGCGCCTGCGGCCGCTGCTCCGCAGGCGGGCGACGCCGCGGGCACGAATGACCGGCCGGACGCTTCCCCCCGTCGCGCGGCTCCTGTCGTGCGGCGCACCGCTCCCGCTGCAAGGCGCCGTCTTCCTGCACCCGATAACGTCCGCGCGCCTCCCGCCGCCAACCTTGCGCGTGTTCAATCCGCGCCACCGCGCGATGCGCCGCTTCCAGGTCAAAGCCTTGATTCGATTCGATGACCTTCAAGGTTGTGGGATGCACCCGATTGATCATTAAATGTAGATGCACATGCTCGGTATCGACGTGCAAACCGTAGAAGACCTGATGCGCAGACAGATTCAGTTCATCGAGAAACAGGTCGACCGCTTCCTCGACCTGCTCAGGCGTGGGCTGCTCGTCCTCCCGCCAGCTCAGAACGTAATGACCGATGGGGTTTCTGCTGTGCACGGTTTCCCGCGCCAACGCCTGCATCTCCAGCTTCCGGGCCGCGAACGTCGTCATGAAAAAGCCGCGCGCTCCCGAGTAAATACACTTCTCGCGCGCCTCGACCCGCTCGGGTTTACCCGGCGTCTCCGGCGCATCGATGTAATCGGCCAACCGACCGATGCGGATGCCCACAGAGGACGATGAACGCGGACTGCGGACTTTCTTGACGACCATGAACCCCTTCCGTCGACGTTGAGAATGTTCAGCACGAGTGACTGAACCACGCCAGGATCTCTTGCAATTCGCGACGGAGCGCTTGCGCACCCTCGCGAACCACTGGCGAGGTTTCCCGTGCGCTTTCCCGATCCAGATGCTCCACCAGAACACTGATCCGTCGCAGGGCTTGAACCATCGCCAACGGGGCATCCACGACCGGAACTCTGCGACCCAGGCTGCGACGCCGCACCAGGGCGCTCACCGACAATCCGGCCCGTCGCGCTTCCTGACACAGTTGGGCTTTCTCGAATCGGGTCAGCCGCACGTTCATGACCGCATCCAGCGCACGATCGGGGCCGGACTTCTCGTCATCTGATCGTGGATTATCCGGTTTCATCAGGTTCCTTCGTCATCGCCACCCGCTGCAAAGTCCCCCGCATCCGCCATGGCTCCGTCGTTCAAGAAGCGACCGGAGCGGTTCCCAGCGGGCCACTCTGGCGCCGGGTGCGTCCTGAGAAACACCGCTCATCGCCGAACGCCGAGGGGCGGGTGTGACAACACCCATCCTGCACAACCGTTGTCCCCCGCGACGAATGACCGAATTCCGAAAGACGCGCCACAATCGCTGAATCGCCACAGGGCCATCTCATCATTAAAAAAGGATCAACCGCTTGATCATTTAATAGTCGTGATCGCCGCACCGCATCGCGATTCGATCGTCATCGCCGATGCTTCGATGACTCCGGGGCATCCACACGGCTCATCACATCCACGCGATTCACAACGCACGCTCTCATCCTCCGCACTGCACTGGCATAGCCCAGGCGTTGTCATCCGATCATCATGGACATCACTATGGCCCGATCAACCGTATGACGCTCCGGTCACCGTCACCTCATCCTGACGCGCCCCACCGTAGAAGATAGGCGTGCTCTCATCCACCGCAGGACGCCGCTTCAGTTTGCAGTTGCGGTATTAGATCGTCTATGATTAAATAGCATTTAAATAGAATTATCAAAACAAATTTTAATGATATAAAATTGATTGATGTTAAACCTATAAATATATATTTATAGTTTATAAAACACATTTTTATATCTACGTGGGTTAAGTAAGCAATGTATGGATGGCCTTCCAACCCTGCCGCTTACACGACCATTGAAAATGGTTATCCGTGAAGGGCGGACCTGAAACCATCGCTTGATCAGGAGGACCGCATGGCAAAAGAAAAAGGCCGTCCCGCCGATCCTGACCTGGCACGGCTCAATGCTTACTTCAATGACTTACCGGCTTCGCCCCGCCGTACCGGGACGTTGCGTAACCTGATTGATGGATTGCGCGATACGCTGCTTCGCGCCGTTCGCGAACGGGGGTATTCGGTTCGGGAATTAGCCGATCATTTGCGTGCGCAGGGCATTGCGATCACCCCGTCCACGCTGCGGCAATACCTCGGCCATACCCGCACGCCTTCGCGCCCGGGATCGTTGCACCAGGAACCGGTCCAAGGGAACCGCTCCCGACCCCTCGCCGGCCCTTCACACCCGATCCGCGCCGGAGAGGAAGCGTGTTCGCCCGCTGATCAGCCCCCTCCAGTGACCGCTTCTCGCGCCGACGGGTTTCCTTCCACCGCGCCTTCGCGCCGGGGAACACCACGAACCGGGAGCGGTTCGTTTATCCCGAAAGAGGAACTGCCGCTGGACGAGTGGTTACGTCAGGCGCAGGCGCGGAATGCGGAAATCGATCGCGCCACGATGGAACCGGCGATCCCGCCGACCGAACAGGAATCTTGATGCGGATCGGTGGCGGCCGTGCGGCAAGGACGACCCGGGTCCGCGGTGGATGCCGGGACCTGCTTGAACCCACTGCGCTGCTCAGAAATCCCGGACGCGCTCCGTGTCTCGGTTCGCGTCCTCTGTGGGGTGTTTAAAGGTCTTTTCGTGGAGCATCCTGATGAACAAGCCTCTTTTTCTGGTGGGCGGCAGCAAGGGCGGCGTCGGCAAATCGATGACTGCGTTGACATTGGTCGATTATTTACGCGAGCGCGGCGAACCTGTGCTGCTGATCGAAACCGACACCTCCAATCCCGATGTCTGGCGGATGTACGCGCGGGACGAAGCCGGTGTGATCGCCGAAACCGTCAATCTGGATGAAGCCGATGGCTGGATTGAGCTGGCCAATTATTGCGCGGCCCATGCGGATCGCGTGGCGGTCGTGAACACCGCGGCCCGAAATAATCTCGGGGTAGCGGCGCACGGCGCGACCTTGAACGAGGCGCTCCCGGAACTGGGGCGGCGCCTGGTCACGTTGTGGGTGATCAATTGCGACCGCGACAGTCTGGAATTGCTGGAGGACTATTTACGCATCCTGCCCGGTTCCGTCACGCATGTGGTGTGCAATACTTTTTTTGGAGCGCCCGACCGATTTGCGCTGTATGTGAACGTGTGGAGCAAGGCCATCATGCAACGCGGTGGCCAGTCCCTGTATTTTCCCAAAGTGGCCGCCCGCGTGAGCAGTGATTTGTACACCCAGCGCTGGTCGATCGCCCGCGCCTTGCGCCCGACGTCGCCCGATGCGCCGCCGGGCGCCGGTTGGCCCATCGGCCATCGCGCCGAATTAAGTCGCTGGCGGCGGGTGGTCGCAACGATGTACGACGCGGTGGTGCCAGCGGAATTGCCGGCGGCCTCCCCGCCCCCCGTGGAGGAAATTGCGGAGGGGGCATCGGAACGCCCGGCATGAACCCGGCCCGCCCGCCACCGGCGGCCGCCGAAGCGGCGTTCGCCCAGTTGTTAGGCCGGCAAGCCACCGATGCCGAGCGTCTGCGCCTGCGGGCGATCCAGGAAACCTTGGGGATCGACTCCCGCGATGCCGTTTGGCTGATCTTTGTGGCGCTGGATCATTATCACACGCTCTACGAACAGTTTCCGGCCTTGATTCGCGCCGCCGCCGCCGCGACCCTCGTCGACTATCAGGAGCATCTCGATACCCGGGCAGCGGCCATCACGCGCAACCTGAACGAACAGGTGCGGCAGCTCGAGGAGGGTCTCCAGGTCGAAGCCGCCGCCGCCGCGACGGCATCGCAACAGGCGCTGGCCCGCGCGATTGCCCAGTCGGCCCAGCGCATGGCCATGAAGGCGCTGCGCGGTCCGCGATGGCCCTGGGTCACCGGCGGGGCGACGGCGATGGCCCTGGCGCTGCTCGTGGGCATCGGCGTGGGCGTCGGTTATGGCTACGCGAGAGGATACACCGAGGGATACACGGCGGCTTTGCCGCTCACGCCCGCCGCCCGTCCAGTGCGCCCCAGAGACCCCTGAAGGCAGGGGTATCCTGAGCGTGGCTACGATCGGGACGAGGCTGAGGGTCGGACACCGACTCGACTGCAGGTTGCCGGGCGTTGTACCGGAAAGCAGCGGCCCACGAACGGATGAATCCCCCAACAGCGCGCGCATAAAAAAACCGCCCATCGGCGGCGGCGTGTTCTATCATTGATACCCATTTCCCCTCAGGGAGAGTTGGACCACCGGGTCGCCGAAATCTTGGCGGACGAAGCGACCCGATGGTATCCCGTAAATTCGCGGCGGGAGTACCCGTTATGATAGCTGAAAACACGCCAAGTTCTACCCCTTCTTTTATTCCTTCGTTTGCGCCGACGCTTAATCCTCAGCGCGTCCTTCCGCTCAAGCCGGCGGCGTCCGCCAAATCCGCCTGGCAACACGCGGTTTTGCAATCGGATTTACCGCCCACGGTGAAATTCGTCTTGGTGACCCTTTCCATCGAATGGATGGATGCCGCCGGCGGTTCCTGCTTTCCGACCCTGGAACAGATTGCCAAAAAAGCCGGGTTATCCCGGCAAGCCGTTGCACGGGCCTTGGATCAGGCGGTCGCCGCAGGCTACCTCCACCGCTGGCATTGGGGCCGCGGCAAGGGCAACCGCCGCTGGAACTATCAGGCCACCCTGCCCCGTGAGAATGTTATCGAGGATAACCTTCATCCCCCGGTGATTGTTATCGTCGATAACCATAAACCATGTCCAAGTTTAATCATGCCCAAAGAGAGAGCTGCACCGCCCGAACCGGCACCGCCCCGGCCCGCGACTGTGGAACCGATCACGGCTCCTCTCTCGGTTCCCAAGGTCCGAATTCAATCCAGAACCGGCTTACCGGAAGACTGGACGTTACCGGAGGACTGGTTAGATGCGGCACAGCAGGAACGACCTGATCTGTCACCCGAGGCCATCCAGGCCAGCGCCAAAAACTTCCGGGATTACCATTTGAGTCGAGGAACCCAGACGGCCAACTGGAAATATGAATGGACGCGATGGATCAGAAGGGAACGAGTACCCAAATCGACCTCCCGGCCCCCCACACCCATCTACCTCACTCCACCCCCACCGACCCTCACTCCCGCAGAACGCGCGGCAAGAGAACAGGCCGCGCAACAACGAATGGAGGAAGCCGACCGCCAAGCTGAAGAACGGCGCATTCAAATGCTGATCGCCAACGGGATTGATCCCAAGACCGGGCAGCGTGTCGCACCGCCAAAACCCACTCTTAGCCAGCCACAAACGCCTCAGGGAGAAAACCGTACCTTGACCGTTCCCGTCGAAAAGAAACCCTGGATCGCTCCCCCGATGACCCGCGCCCAGCAGATCGCGGTGCTGGAACTCCGACAGGCCGGGATCGAGAGAGAGGAGGCCGTCGCTGCGGTTTTGAATGATCCCCGTTTTCATCGAGGGCAAGGTCATTGATCAAAGCGTTTTAACAACGACCACTGCCGGCGCGGCAAATGATTTTTGCGGCGCTGGACGCCGCCGCGTCCACAGAGAATATAGAAATGAACATGCGCAAACTTCCCCCGAGACTCACGAGGCTTCAGGCCTCATCGTGTTCCTTATTTCCTGAAGAAATCAATCCACTCAAGATGGATTTCCTCTGGAGTATCGGCCATCAGTTCGCCCGGGACGAGGATATCGACGGTTTCCTTGGTCTTGAGCAAGGTGATTTCGAGCATACCCTCGGGAGCGGCTGTGGTGTTTTTCCCGACGCGCCAGTAGGGCGTCCGCTTCGGTTGCTTCAGCGATGTTCTGAAGTAGAGGATGCCATTCTCCATGCGGAGTGATTCCAGCCCCTTGATCGTCAGGCGGATCATCAATGGGGCCGGCCATTCGTCTCCGATGCGGACCAGGGTGGCACGGCCAATCCCACTCGGGCTCGTGATCGTGAGCACCGTGGAAGCGTGTGTCGACATCACGGTGGCGGCATCCTCCGCCTTCTTCAGTTCGACCTTGAACGGTGGATCGGGAAGCCCTGCAGAGGCGAGTGTGGCGCTAAAAGCCAACATGGCCACCATTTTCTTTATCATATCCAAAATGAATGCCTACACCCAGCCACGATCCAGTCTCAATCCCCTTGCGCGATATTCCGACAGCGCGTTTCGTGAAAGAAGGTCGAGGCGACCAGGGCCAGCGCCACGCCGCCCAACATCAGAAAAAACCCCGCGTGATAATCGGCGGCGCTATACACGCGAACGCCATGGACCAGCGCGCCCGTCCAGTGCTGGTCCATCACCCAGCCAAACAACGGCTGGAGAATCGCCGCGCCCAGAAAGAGACCGGTATTCACCAGAGCGATCGCCATGCCGGACCGCGCCGGAACCACCACCTCTTTTGCGCCGGCAAAGGTCAGAATGAATGGTCCACAACTAAACCCCATCAGCGCAAACCAGGCTCCACCACACACGCCCGGCGTCCACAGATAAACGATACCTAACCACGCCAGTCCATACAGCAGCGTACCGGTCACCAGGAACGGTTTGCGCCGCCCGACCTGGTCGGATAGCCAGCCACAACCTAACGCCCCGACGGCAAAACTGGCTAAACCGATGCTGGTGTACACCGAAGCCGCTGCGCGCTCCAAACCATGCAGATCGCGCAAAAACGGAATCGCCCACAGACCCAGAAACGCCAGCAGACTGCCGGTCATGCCCAGATTAATCCAGAAGCCCGGCCAAACCCGCCAGGTGGCCAGCACACCCCGTAGATCATGCCACCAGTGCTGCTGCCGATGGGCATGCCGGGTTTGGCCCTCCATCTCGCGAATGGAGGGAAACCCCGCATCCTCCGGCGTATTGCGCACGCCAAGCCACGACAAGACCGCCAGCGCCAGCGCCATCACGCCCAGGGCGATAAACACCGTGCGCCATGACCAGAGCGTCAACAGACTGGCCAGAGGACCCGCGGCCAGGAGAGCGCCCACATTGCCCAGCAGAATCGTCAATCCGCCGATGAAGCCATAATCCCGGTCACGGAACCAGAGCGTGTTGCTCTTCATCAGACCCACAAACACCACGGACACCCCCAGCCCGACCAGGGCGCGCCCGACCGAGGCCTCCCAGAAGGTGCCCGCCAGGCCAAAGACGATAGAACCCATGCCGGACACGAGGTTACCCAACGTGACCGAGATACGCGCCCCCAAGGTATCGGCTAACACGCCCGCCGGAATCTGCATGGCGGTATAAAGGTAGTAATACGTGGCCGCCAGTGAGCCCAGCGCTGCCCCGGTGGCTCCAAAAGCCCGCATGAGATCGGCAGAAACGACCGCCGGGGCCATCCGCTGGAAGAACACCAGAATGTAGGCCGCCGCCAGAATGGCGTAAATGGACCAACGAACGCGCAGGAATTGCGCCGGATTGAATGCCTTCCCTTCTGGCTGGAGTGAAATCGGGGGAGAAACGTCAACTGTCATGCAAGTCACCACCAAAAGAAGTTAGGCCCAGGGTCAGCATCATCGGCTTACGGGTCATTTTCTTGACGCCTTGATCGGGGTTGACGAACGGGAAGCCCTCGGGTAGGGAACCGCCCATGCGGATCCGGGCTTCCATGCTTGGAGTGTAGTGGATCAGCGTTTCAGGCGTCGGTAAACCGGCTCGGGAAAAGGCCAGCCCTGGTGATGAAAATACGCGGCCAGCGTGTCGATCGCTTCAGCGGCGCTCCGGCTGGCCAGCAACTGCGCGCACAGCGTTGCGGAACCGGGAAAACCCGAGACATAGGCTTTGAAATGTTTTTTCAGGAGTCACCTGTGACGCGACCGAACCCGTGTCTATTCCGGGGCGCTCCAGGTGGGATAGTCCGTGTATCCTTCGGGTCCCGGGGAATAGAAAGTGGCGGGATTCGGCGCATTCAATGGTGCGCCGGCGTGAATCCGGGCGGGGAGATCCGGGTTGGCGAGAAACGGGGTGCCGAAGGCCACGGCATCCAGGGTGCCAGCGGCCAGCGCGGCGGTGGCTTCTTCAGCGGTATAGCCCATATTGCCGATGAGAGTCCCCGTATAGTGCGTGCGGCAAGGGGTGAGCACATCGCCGCGTTGCTGCTGAAAAAAGTCGCTGCGCATGAGATGCAGATACGCGAGGTCGAAGGCATTCAACCGCGTAGCCAGCCATTGCACGAGACCGATGGGATCGCTGTCTCGCATACTGTTGTAGCTATTGAGCGGTGAGAGGCGCAGCCCGACCCGATCACTCCCCCAGACGTGGCAGACGGCCTCCAACACTTCGAGCAACAACCGCGCCCGGTTTTCGAGGGAACCGCCATAGGGGCCGGTACGTTGATTGGACCCATCGCGTAAAAATTGATCCAGCAGGTAACCGTTCGCGCCGTGAATTTCCACACCATCGAAGCCCGCCGCCCGGGCGTTCGCTGCGGCCGTTTTGAAACCGGCGACAATGCCCGGGAGTTCGTCATCACGCAGGGCGCGCGGGACGACATAGGGCTGTTTGCCTTGGGGCGTTTGCACTTGATCGCCGGTGATGGCAAGGGGGCTGGGCGCGACGGGTTGCGCGCCCTGATTGAGCAACGGATGGCAGGCGCGGCCTCCATGCCAGAGCTGAAGGACGATGCGCCCCCCGGCGGCATGCACAGCCTCCGTCGTTTTCCGCCAGCCGGCCACCTGGGCAGGTGAGTAAATGCCCGGTTCCCGCCAGAAGGCGGAATGCCCCTCCATGACCATCGTCGCTTCGGCGATGATCAGTCCGGCGCGGGCGCGCTGGCGATAGTATTCCGCCATGAGGTCACCGGGGACATGCTCCGCTTCGGCGCGGCAGCGCGTGAGCGGCGCCATAAGGATGCGATTGGGCAGCGTCAACGCGCCGACCTGGAGTGAATCAAACAGGGTAGGCATGGGATTAACATCTCGTTACAGGGGAATTACGGGCGACCGGTAGGGCGGCAGACGCGACGGGGGTGGAGTGATAGCGCGGAGTATAGCGCTTGGACGGACAGCGATGGAAATCTCGGCGGCGGTTCAGGGTGCCGGCGGTGTCGTCACCCGCTGGACGATCAAGGGCGCAAAGCGTTCATAGAGACCCTGCTGCACCGTGCCCAGGGTGGCTTCCACAGTGTGCAGGGTAGCGGCGGGCGATAATTGCAAGTGTTCGCCCACCGTCGTGGGGTCTTCCAGCCATTGCCATAATTCCTCACAGGCCGGTTCCGGGAAGGCGGCCAGCAGATCATCGATGCGCGGGCCGGTAAAGTCGAAGGAAATCGCATACTCCTGGCCCTGTTCTTCGGTGCTGAGGGTGAGGCTGACCGTGCGCAAGGCCGGACGAGTCAGGTGATCGACCGGCAACTCGAAGAACACCAGGCGGGTTTCTGGGCGCAGGCCCTTGCGCAGCAGATAGAGGCCGTAATCGGGGAGGAAGCGGTCGGTCATGGGAGGAGAGGGATGGGCCTATTCAATTGTTCCTGTTCAGTTTAGCGGACAGGGTGCTCACCGGAGGATAAAGA
>JAGRHM010000680.1 GCA_020445005.1 Candidatus Competibacteraceae bacterium
AAATCGCCAGCGGTGCGCGGCTTCACATTTCGAACCTGCTGTTCAGGAACCACGCTGATCCTGAGCGCATTGATCCCGAGCAGGCCCGCCAGGAAATCGCCGGCTGATCGCAGCAACCACTGATTTCGATCATCACGCCCGTCTACAATGTTGAGCCGCGCTGGCTAGAAGCAGCGATTGAATCCGTGCAGCAACAGCTTTATCCACGGTGGGAGCTGTGCATAGCCGACGATGGCTCGACCCGTCCGGAAACCACGGCGTTGTTGCGTCAGATCATCGATCCGCGCATCAAGATCAAGTTACTGGACGCTAACCAGGGCATCGCTGGCGCATCCAACGCCGCACTGGCGTTGACGACTGGAGATTATGTGGCGTTCCTGGACCATGACGACGAACTGACGCCCGATGCTCTCTATCACGTCGTCAAAGCTATCAATGCCCACGATCCCGACTTGATTTATTCGGATGAAGACAAGCTCTCGCTGGAAGGCTATTACCTGGAGCCGCATTTCAAACCGGATTATTCCCCGGATCTGATCCTGTCGACCAACTATATCTGCCATTTGGGCGTTTATCGCAAGACCCTGCTGGACAAGGCCGCCGCGGGAGGAAGTTATCTACGGGAAGGATTCGAGGGTTCACAGGATCACGACCTGGTTCTGCGAACCCTCGACCATACCGACCGAGTTCATCACATTCCCCGCGTGTTGTATCACTGGCGAATGATTCGCGGATCGACCGCCGCATGCTATGACAGTAAAAATCACGCCTGGGAGGCTGGGCAGCGCGCGGTTTCGGATACCTTAAAACGGCGGGGGATTGCCGGTGAGACCCTGCTCGGTCAATATCCCGGCACCTATCGAGTTAAACGAACCATCCAGGGCCAACCGCTGATCAGCGTGCTTATCCCCTTCCACGACCAACCAGATCTCCTGCGTCTGTGTCTGGATTCGATCCTGGAAAAAACCACCTACCCGCATTTCGAGGTGCTGGGCATTTCCAACAACAGCGTGGAGCCGGAAACCCAGGCGCTGATGGCCCATTACACGGCGGGTGATCAACGCATCCGTTTCCTGCGTCACGACATTCCCTTCAACTACGCCGCGATCAACAATTTTGCTGCAACCCACGCTACCGGTGAGCATTTATTACTGCTTAACAACGACATGACCGTTATCACTCCCGACTGGCTGGAAGCATTGCTGGAACACTCACAGCGACCAGAAGTCGGCGCGGTTGGCGCCAAACTGTATTACCCGGACGATACGGTGCAGCACGGGGGGGTCATCATCGGCATCGGCGGTATTGCCGGACATGCCCACAAGCACTTTGCCGCCCATAACCCAGGCTACTTCGCGCGTCTGCATCTGATTCAAAATCTGAGCGCAGTCACCGCGGCCTGCCTGATGGTCAAAAAATCGCTTTATCAAACAATCAACGGCATGGATGACAAGCATCTGGCTGTCGCCTTCAATGACGTGGATTTCTGCCTGCGCCTACGTGAAAAAGGCTATCTCAATGTCTTTACGCCCTACTGTGAGCTTTATCACCACGAATCGAGGACGCGCGGCCATGAAGACACACCGCAAAAAAAGCAGCGGTTTATCGAGGAGATCGCCTACATGCAAAAGCGACACGCCGCCATCCTGCTGAATGGCGACCCTTATTACAATGCCAATCTGCCCTTGGACCGCGACGACTTTGGAATGCT
>JAGRHM010000681.1 GCA_020445005.1 Candidatus Competibacteraceae bacterium
TGGGTGGATTGACTATCGTCCGGGGCGTCGCGCCCGGTGGGATCAACCTGGCCATCGCGTCGCCACGATTTGACGTAGGCGCGGGCCTGGAAGTCCTCGCCCCACTGTGCGCCGTAGCGCACTGCCCCAAAGCCGCGTTCTTCCGTTCCGCCGCCGACGGTCAATAAACCACCCTGCGTGTCTTTGGCACTTTTCGTGATGATATTGATGACGCCATTGACGGCGTTTGATCCCCACAGAGCCGCGCCGGGGCCGCGAATCACTTCAATCCGGTCGATGTCCTCCAGCAGCGTGTCCTGGACTTCCCAATACACGCCGGAGAACAGGGGCGTGTACACCGTGCGGCCGTCCATGAGCACCAGCATCTTGTTGGCGAGGCGGTTATTGAAGCCCCGGGACGTAATCGCCCACTGATTGGCGTTGATGCGCGCCACCTCCAGTCCAGGCGCCAGACGCAGAGCTTCGGCGATGCTCAGCGCCCCGGAACGGCGGATATCCTCGGCGGTGATCACGAACACCGCCGCCGCCGCCCGGGAAAGTTGCTGGGGTTTGCGGCTCACCGACGTCACCTTTTGTTGCATCAATTCTTCCAGACTCAGTTCCGTCAAGTCTTCCGGTTCATCCAGCGCAGGTAGCGCACCGTTGACGACGCCCGTCACACTCAGACAAAACAGACCCAATATCCATCGCCAGCGCTGCGTCGCCTGCATCACAATCTCCTGCTCGGACCAATGATTCTTCAAAATAATACCAATTCTCATTACGTTAAGCGATATAGCGGATAGGTCAGCGTAGAAGCTCTCCCTTTGAAAAAGGGGGGCTGGGGGGGATTTTGACGAGCGGCTCCCATCCACGGTATTCAAATCCCCCCTCACCCCCCTTTGCTAAAGGGGGGAACTTACGATTCAAAATCTATTGAGAAACGGTATAAGAATCTCCATCGGGATGGCGAAGCAAAGCAGCAATCTGTTCCGGCGAACAGGGCTGACTGAAAAGAAAACCCTGCATTTCATTGCAGTGGGCGGCTTGCAGGAAGGCCATCTGTGTAGCGGTCTCGACGCCTTCCGCAATGACGCCCAACCGCAGGCTGCGCGCCATCGCGATGACCGCTGCCGCAAGGGTCTGTTCACCTTCGCAGCTCTGAATATCCTGTAAAAAAGATTTATCGATTTTCAACCGGTCGATAGGAAAGCGCCGCAGGTAACTGAAATTGGCATAGCCGGCCCCGAAGTCATCCACCACCAGGCGGATGCCCAACTGTTTCAAGGCAAGCAGGCTATCCATAACCTGGTCCTTCATAAACAGGCTTTCAGTGATCTCTAGATCCAACAAGTCCGGCGGCCAGTTATTTTCCTCAAGCGCCTGGGCAATCAGCGCCGCTAATCGGGCGTCAACGACTTGGCGCGGCGACAAATTGATCGCCATGCGCAGCGGCGGCAATCCCATCTCCCGCCAAGCCCGCGCCTGCTGGATAGCTGTTTGAATCACCCATTCGCCGATAGGAATAATCAGGCCGGTTTCCTCGGCTATGGGAATAAAATCTGCGGGCGGCATGTCGCCTAATTGCGGGCTATGCCAATGCAACAACGCTTCGACGCCGACCATCCGTCGGCTATCCAGATCCACCTGCGGCTGGTAATACAACGCCAATTCCTGGTGGTCGAGCGCCTTGCGTAACAAAGACTCCTTTTCAATCTGGTGGACAGCGGCCGTGTGCATCCAGCCTGAATAGAACTGATAGTTGTTTCGACCTTCACTCTTGGCGTGATACAACGCCGCATCGGCATTCTTCAACAAAGTTTCCATGTCATCGCCGTCAATGGGATAGCAGGCAACGCCAATACTGCACCCGGTAAATACCGGGTTGTTCTCGATCAGGAATGGCCGGGAAAGAACCGTCAGAATACGTTCGGCGACCTTAGCGATTGCATCGGAATGGCTGGCTTCGTTCAACAGAACGACAAATTCATCTCCCCCCAACCGCGCCAGAATATCGCGCGGCATTGGTAAATTAGAGTGGGGCGCATAGACCTGATCTACTGAGCGCAGGCAGTCCTGCAAGCGCGCCGCGACCTGTTGGAGCAAGAGATCGCCGGCGTGATGTCCGAGCGAATCGTTGATGCGTTTGAACTGATCCAGATCGATAAACAGCACCGCCAGCGGTTGGGCATGAAGCTTGGCCGACTCAATGGATTTTTGGAGCCGTTCATGAAGTAACATGCGATTGGGTAGATGCGTCAAATGGTCGTAATAGGCCAGAAAACGAATCTGTTCTTCACTCTCGCGCAGGGCCTGTAAGGTTTGGCTGGCGCGTAGCATATAGCGCAGCCGGTGGCTGAGCACCAGCCATTGGATCGGTTTGGTGATAAAGTCGGTAGCGCCAGCGTCATACGCTTTTTCGATGGAATCCAGATCATCGAGACCGGTGACGATGAGGATCGGCAAGTCGCGACTACCGGGCTGCTGCCGTAATGTCTGACAAACGACAAAACCATCCAGTCCTGGCATGACGATATCGAGCAGCACGAGGTCCGGTTGTTCGCTCCGACACAGGCGTAAAGCATTTGCGCCATCTTCCGCCTCCAGAGTCGTGAATCCCCCTGGATTCAAGGCGGCGCTCGTCAACAATCGTTGTCCCGGCTCGTCATCTACGACCAGAATCAATGGCTTTTCGCGCGATAATTTCACTGGGAGTTTTTTAAGTAAACTTGACACTTTCTAAGTCATTATAAAACATTGGGATCGACAATACTTAGTGTCTTATAGCACTTTACTCAGTTTGATGTCTAATACTCCATGCGCCTGAGCATCATCGCCTTTCTGATCGGCATTCTGCTGCTGGCAGCGCTGCCGGAACTGCCGGATCGACGCTGGGCGCTGGCGTTGCCCGGCGTCGCGCTTATTGCATGGCGCATCCGCGAATCACGACTGCCGGCCTGGAGCGCAGCGGGATTTCTATGGGCCTTGCTGCTGGCTCCTTCGGTCGCGGTGCTGCCCCCGGAACTGGAGGGCATGGAGCTCCCAGTCGAGGGCTGGATCGCCACGATTCCGGATCGCGCGGGCCGCAGCATTCGTTTTGTACTCGCGGTCGCTGCAGTCGTGGGCGACGAACAACGATCAACCCTCCTGGCCGGCCATCGACTGCGCCTGTCCTGGTGGGACGATGGCGAAGGCGAGACTTCGGTAGAAGTCAACTCCGCCGCCAATCCGATCCTGCGAGTTGGCGACCGTTGGCAATTCACTGTACGCCTTAAAAAACCCTGGGGACTGCGTAATCCTGGCGGCTTTGACTATGAACGCTGGTTGTACGCTCAGGGCATTATCGCGACCGGTTCGATTCGTTCCCACCCGCCGCCGCGCCGGTTAGCCGAGGCCGAGCGCTATCCGATGAACCGTTACCGCCAATGGATCGCCCACCGTTTTCGACAAGCGTTGCCGGGCAATCCCTATATTGGCATTCTGACGGCCCTGGCGGTGGGTGAACGGAGCGACATCGGTTCTTGGCAATGGGAAACCTTTCGACGCACCGGCACCAGTCACCTGATGGCGATTTCCGGCACGCATGTTGGCTTGATCGCTAGTCTGACGTTCGCGTTGATCTGGAGCTTGTGGAGTCGAATTCCCGCCTGGACGTTGTACTGGCCGGCCACTCGCGCGGCGGCGCTGGGTGCGCTGATTGGAGCAGGCGGTTATACCTTGCTGTCCGGACTGGCCGTGCCCGCCCAGCGTTCCTTTTTTATGGCGGCCGTGGCCATGCTTGCGCTGATTGCCTTGCGTCCCGCAGCCCCTGGACGCATTCTGGCGCTGGCGTTGCTGGTGGTTTTAATCGTTGATCCCGGCGCACCGACGGGCGGCGGGTTCTGGCTGTCTTTCGGAGCGGTGGCGATTATTCTTTACAGCGTCAGCGGTCGTTGGCATGAACATCATCCATTCAGCCAGACGGTGCGCCTGCAATTGCACATCACCTTGGGACTGCTGCCGCCAACGCTCTTCTTCTTCCAACAGTTCCCACTGATATCGCCGGTGGCTAACCTGATCGCTATTCCCTGGGTAGGTCTGACCGTGTTGCCCCTGAGTTTGCTGGCGGCGCTGCTGACGCCCGTAAGCGCGACCTTGCAGGCGCTAACGCTGGATTTGGCGGCCATGACTATGGAGGGGTTATGGCAAATTCTCTGCGGGCTAGATCAATGGCCTGGTCTGGTGCTGCATCGCCCCACACCACCGGTCTGGACGTTAGCCCTGGCTTTGACCGGCGTGGCGTGGCTCCTGGCGCCACGCGGCCTGCCGGGGCGCTGGCTGGGCATCCCGCTGTGTCTGCCGCTGTTGTGGCCGCCGATGCCAGCGCCGGTCACCGGTGGATTCTGGTTCACCTTGCTGGATGTCGGCGAGGGCCTGTCCGCCGTGGTGCGCACCCGGAATCATGTGCTGGTCTACGATACCGGCCGGCGACTCGGCTTCACGCTGGACGCTGGACGAGCAGCGTTAGCGCCCTTCCTGCGCTGGCAGGGCGCAGAGCGGGTGGATCTGCTGATTGTCAGCCATGCCGACAGCCAGCATATGAGCGGGGTGCGTTCGCTGCGGGAGTTGTTGCCGGTGGCGCGCATTCTGACCTCGGCGCCTGAGCAAACGCCCATTGACGGCGCGGAGGCGTGTCGCACAGGTCAGGCATGGGAATGGGATGCAGTGCGCTTCCAGATGCTGCATCCACCCCCGAACGGTTTCGCTGACGATAACGCCTCCTGTGTGCTCAAAGTCGAAGGGATCGCCGGTCGAGTGCTGCTGCCTGGCGATATTGAGACGCGCGCTGAAGTCGCGTTGGCCAAAAGTTATGGGAGCCGTTTAGCCGCTGAGGTGCTGGTCGCCCCGCATCAGGGTCGCCGTAATCTGTCGACGCCGGCCTTTCTCGAAGCGGTTCACCCGCGCTACATCCTGTTCGCAACCGGCTACCCTAACCGCTACGGCTATCCGCGCGCCGAGACCGTGGCTCGGTACCAGACCACCGGCGCGACTTTGCTCGATTCCTCCTATGAAGGCGCGCTGACCTTTCGCCTGGAGCCAGGTCAACCGTTAGTCCCGGAACACGAGCGAAGCAGGAACCGGCACTATTGGGATGCGCCTTGAGCGGACGCGCAACGAGTAGCGGAATCGCAGAATCTACGGTACATGCGGCCGTTCCAGATAATCATGCGACTGCATTTCTTGCAAGCGGCTCATCGTGCGCTGGAACTCGAATTTCAGTTTCTGGCCGGTATAAAGTTCGTGGGGCGGCGCGGCGGCGGAGATGATCAGCTTTACGCTCCGGTCGTAAAATTCATCGACCAGATTCACGAAACGCCGCGCCTGATTTTCCATTTGCCAGTCCATGACCGGGATATTGGAAATCAGCACGGTGTGAAAACAGCGGGCGATTTCGATGTAATC
>JAGRHM010000682.1 GCA_020445005.1 Candidatus Competibacteraceae bacterium
ACGATCAGGCGTTGCGCTGCTTCCAGATCGTTACGCAGCCGCAAACGCTGAGCCAGTTCCTGCTCTTCTTCGGCGCTGAGCATCGGCATCCGGTTAACCACCTGGATATAGCTTTCCAGGTTACCAACCGGCGCCGGCAGATTCTCAATACGGGGAACCAGCGCAGTCGTCGTCATCGTCATTCATTCCTCCCGTTGATCCACTTGATTAAGCATTATTTTAGCACTCGCAGCCTTTGAGTGCCAAACTCGGGAGAGGTTCCTTGCGCCAGACATTGCTTTAATGACCCGTCTCTTCATCGAGAAGGGCAGCGACAAATTCGGCAGCGTCGAACGCGCGTAAATCCTCGATGCTTTCGCCAACGCCGATAAAGCGAATCGGCAAACCCAGTCGGCGGGCGATGGCGAACACAATTCCGCCTTTGGCGGTGCCGTCGAGCTTGGTCAGGATCAGGCCGGTCACACCGACCGCTTCATGAAACTGCACGGCCTGATTCAGAGCATTCTGACCGGTGCTGGCGTCGACCACCAGCAGGACCTCATGCGGCGCCGTGGGATCAACTTTACCCATGACCCGTTTGATCTTTTTCAGTTCCTCCATCAAATTCGACTGAGTGTGCAGGCGACCAGCGGTGTCGGCGATCACCACATCCACCGCACGGGCGCTGGCCGACTGAATCGCGTCATAGATCACCGAAGCGGCGTCAGCCCCACTTTTCTGGGCAATCACAGGAATGTGATTGCGCTTGCCCCAGACCTGTAATTGCTCAACGGCGGCGGCGCGGAAGGTATCGCCCGCGGCCAGCAGCACGGAGTGTCCCTCAGCTTGTAGCCATTGCGCTAGTTTACCAATCGTAGTCGTCTTGCCAACGCCGTTCACCCCGACCATGAGGATCACATAAGGACGGGATGCACTGGGTTGCCAGGGCTGCTGACAGGGCGCGAGAATCGCCAGCAATTCGTCGTGCAGGGCCTGGAGTAGGGCCGGCACATCGCTCAATTGCTGACGGGATACCTGCTCGGTCAGTTGTCGAATCAGGTGATTCGTTACGTCCACGCCCACATCGGCCAATAGCAAGCGACCTTCCAGCTCTTCCAATGCCGCATCGTCCAGTTTCTGTCCTTTGAACAGGCTGGCCAAACCGGAGACCAGTCCTTGGCGGGTGCGCCGCAACCGGTCGCGCAGCCGCGCAAAGCGCTCCGGTTTCGGTTCGACAGATTCAGAAGATTCCTGGGATATCTTGTCCTTGCGAAAGGAAGGGAAGCGGATTGGGCGGTTGAGCACCTCGAACAGAGTGGATTTCTTGCGTTCCGAGGTCTCGGCGCTGGGGGGAAGATTATTAAGGTCGTGTCTAGAATCGGTCATAGAGTGATCCAAAGGTTAGTGCGGTGACAACGGCTTATTGTACCCGCTTACCACTCGGTCCCTGCTAGTGGATGACTCGATACAAGGCTATGACCTTGATCCAGAGAAATTGTATAAAAAAGTAGCGAATGGATGTTGAATTGACCAGAAATCCGGTATAAATCTGAGCCAAAATGAGCTATTTTGATTCAGTCAGCCACCAGTTTGATCAGTCCACATTGGACTGCCATCGCTCTCCTGCCTAGTGATAAAGTATTTATTTGCAGACTTTTTGCTACTTTTTCTTTTAGGAAATGCGTGCTTAACACCGTGGCATGATCAATGCTGTAGTTTTTATGTATGCATTCTGCCGTATTGAGGAAACATCCATGATCATCCTTGGCTCAAAAAGTAAATTTATTGATGGCGATTTATTAAGCAGCCTGGAATGCCCAGTGTGTGGACGCACCTCCTATGGCAGTTTTGGCATCCTCCGCTATCTGCATATTTACTGGGTCCCGGTGTTTCCCCTATCGCAAAATGTAGGGATTGAGTGTTTACATTGCCAAAAACAGCTCGTCGATAAACAACTTCCTCCTCCGCTCAAACTCGCGTTAAAAAAATCGATTTTCAGAAAAAAGAACATCCTGCCTATGTTTAGCGGGTTTTTACTGGTTTTAGGTCTGATCAGTGGAGGCGTGTCATTGATCAACTGATTGTACAAGAAAGCGTTACTCGCAGAATTCATAGACAGTAACGGTTATGCCTTGCTCTTGCTGCTTTTCACCGGCTCGGGATTCGGCTCCACGTCCACTGACACCTTCAATGCGTGCGCCCCGCCACCGGTCATCACGCCCTGTAAAGGTGCTACATCGCCATAATCACGCCCCCAGGCCACGGTGACATGTTTTTCGCCAGGCATGCAATTGTTTGTTGGATCAAACTCCGCCCATCCCGTTCCGGGGACGTACACCGCCAGCCAGGCGTGCGAAGCGTCGGCGCCGATCAACCGGGGTTGACCCGGCGGCGGCAAGGTTTCCAGATAACCACTCACGTAGCGAGCCGCCAGTCCTAGCGAGCGCAAACAGGCAATGGCCAAATGCGCAAAGTCCTGGCAGACGCCGCGCCGTTCGCTCAACACTTCGTTAAGCGGAGTGGCGACCGTGGTGAAATGCGGATCGTAGGTGAATTCTTTGTAAATGCGTTGATTCAAATCAGCCACGGCCTCCAGTAAGGGACGATCCGGGGTAAAACTGAGTTCAGCGTAGGCGCGAAAATCACGACAGGCAGCTACAAACGGTGAATCCAACCGAAACAGTCGGGCTTCAATAATTTCCGGGTCAGGATCTTCCCGCAACATTTGACACGCCTGTTCCCAGGGCGGCGAGAGACTGGATTCATTGAATGAACGCTCATCGAGGACGCGCACCTCGGTCGCAACGGTGACTTCCAACTTTTGGTGAATATCCTGAATCGCAAAGTACAGCACCCGGTTGCCGAAAAAATCCTGGCGTTCGACCGATAACGCCGGTCGTGGTTTGATCCGGATCTGACTGGGCCGGCACAGTTGCCAGTTGGTTTCCCTCGGCAACAGCCGCGCTTCGTTATGACAGAGCGCTACACCGCTGCTGTACTGGTAAATCGTGCGGTGGGTAATGGTGTACCGCATATCTATGGTCGCATGGTAATCAATTGCTGAGGCACTTCGGCATGGCTGAAATGGCTGTGGGTCAGGGCGTCAGACAGACCCGACAGGGGCGTGTGCAGCGCATCCAACAGGCGATCCAGCTCAGTGCTGGAATGGGTGCTGTCATGAGACAGGGTCGCTAGCGCTGCAATATCCGCCAACTGCAAGGTGGAGATCGCTTCCAGAATGAGTCGTTCTTCGGCGCTGCGGTAGGGAGAGCCGTCCGGTTGTTGCAGGCGACCGATATGCCGTTGCAGTCGCCGTAGCTGATAGCCGACCGAGCGGGGATTGCCTTCATCGAAGAGTAGCAGATCAATAATCGCCGTCGGATGCAACGCGGACCGATAGCGCCGCCGATACGTGGTCAGATTATCTGTAATAGTCAGAACCACTTCCCAGAGCGGCACGCCGGGATGGCGGGCGGTAATGAACGCCAGTTTGAACAGCTCTAGCGTGCGCAACACCCGTTCCAGATAGCGGCCGATGTCAAAAAACAGCCACCCCTGATGATGCGGCATGGTTTCGTTGTTCAGTCCACAGAACGCTGCTACCAACATCAGTTGTTCTTCCAGTAACTCCCGCGCCTGTCGGGCGCCCAATCCCGGCGACGGTTCCTGCACCCATTGTTGCAGGCGATTCAGCAACCGCCAACTGTCATCGCCCAAATGGTTACGCACCGCCCGTCCAGTCCGCACCATACCATCGAAGATGACTTCCATGCTGCCCGGATGCTCGGATTCCAGCAGCAGGCTCAGCAAGGTCTCTCGCAAGGCGAAGAAGCGCGCGCGCGGCGATTCCGCCACCGGCGGCACTGGAATATCCAAGGCCTCGAACAGGTCATCCAGGCAGCGTTCATCGGTATTATCCTGCTCCCACTCCAGCAATCGACCGAGCGCTTCCCGCAACAGTCGCGCGGTGCCGTCGAACCGTTCACAGTAACGGCCGAGCCAGAACAGATTGTCGGCAACCCGACTGGGCAAATCGCTGCCGTCACGAGTGGCTACAATCGGACCGTGGGCCTGACGCAGCAGGCTGACATGCCGCTGTGGAGTCTGCGCCAACACCCACCAGTCCTTGCTGATGCCGCCCTTTTGCAGAGCGGCTTGCAAGGTATCCAGTCCCGAAGACACGCGGGCTAACCCCCCTGGCATGACGCGATAGCCATCGTCTTCAGCCACCACGAAACCACGCAACATCACCGGGCGCGGCAACAGTTTGCCCTCTTCCAGCACCGGCGCGGTCGATAGCGGCTGAGGCTCCTGGGCGACAAACAGATAAGGCTTAGCTTGCATCTGCTCGATTAGCTGGGTCCGTAACGCATCGTCGAGCTGATAACCTTCCCAATAGGGTCCGTTAGGCAAAATCGAACGCACCACCAGACGATTGAGGTTACTTAGCACATAGTCACGATCATCAGAATTGCCGCACCACCAGGTCGGTAACGAAGGCAGTTGCAGATCCTCGCCGAGCAATTGCCGGCATAGCAGCGGCAGAAACGCCGCGAGTCCCGGATTTTCGATGATGCCACTGCCCAAAGCATTGGCCAGAACGACATGACCACCACGCACCGCTTGCAAGAGGCCCGGGACGCCTAGCAGGGAATCGCCGCGCAATTCCAGGGGATCGCAAAAGGCGTCAAGCACCTGCCGCAAAATCACATCGACGGGTTGTAACCCCCCCAGCGTTTTCAGCCAGACCCGGCCATCACGCACCACCAGATCTTCGCCTTCGACCAAGCTAAGCGACAGATAATTGGCTAAGTAGGCATGTTCGAAATAAACGGGACTATTGGGACCCGGCGTCAACAACACCACATGCGGGTTTTCCGGATGATGGCGGGCCAAGCCGGCCAGCGTAATGCGTTCGGTTTCCAGGAAACTGGCCAGGCGGCGCAGCGGGGCGTCGCGATAGAGCATTGGCAGCGCCCGCGCCAGGATAATGCGGTTCTCCAGCGTGTAGCCGGCGCCCGCAGGTGACTGCGTGCGGTCGCCGTAGACCCGGAACACGCCGTCCGGTCCACGCGCCAGATCGATGCCATGAAAAATCAGCTCACGTTG
>JAGRHM010000683.1 GCA_020445005.1 Candidatus Competibacteraceae bacterium
GGTCTCCAGGTCGAAGCCGCCGCCGCCGCGACGGCATCGCAACAGGCGCTGGTACGGGCGATAGCCCAGTCGGCCCAGCGCATCGCTGTCAAGGCGCTGCGCGGTCCGCGCTGGCCCTGGGTCACCGGCGGGGCGACGGCGATGGCCCTGGCGCTGCTCGTGGGCATCGGCGTGGGCGTTGGCTATGGCTACGCGAGAGGATATACCGAGGGATACACAGCGGCTTTGCCGGCGGCGTCCGCCTCTCACCCCGTGCGCCCCAGAGACCCCTAAACGCAGGGGTATCCTGTGGAGCGTGGTCGCGACCAAGACGAAATTGAGAGGCGGACACCGACTCGACTGCAAGTTGCCGGGCGTTGTACCGGAAAGCAGCGGCCCACAAACGGATGAATCCCCCCACAACGCGCATAAAAAAACCGCCCATCGGCGGCGGCGTGTTCTATCATTAATGCTTATCTCCCCTCAGGGGAGTTGGCCCACCGGGCAGCACTTCTTGGCGGATCTGCTACCCAGTGGTATCCCGTAAATTCGCGGCGGGAGTACCTGCTATGATAGTTGAAAATACGCCAAGTTCAACACCCTCATTTATTCCTTCGTTTGCGCCCGCGTTCAACCCTCAGCGCGTCCTTCCGTTCAAGCCGGCAGCGTCCGCCAAATCCGCCTGGCAACACGCGGTTTTGCAATCGGATTTACCCTTTGCCGTTAAAAGTGTGCTGTTCGCCCTGTCCATCGGCTGGATGGATCCCAGCGGCGGTTCCTGTTTCCCGACCCTCGAACAAATCGCCGCAAGGACCGGGTTATCGCGGCAAGCGGTCGCCCGGGCCTTGGATCAGGCCGTCGAAGCCGGTTACCTCCACCGCTGGCATTGGGGCCGCGGCAAGGGCAACCGCCGCTGGAACTATCAGGCGACCCTGCCTCGTGGGCAGATGGTTACCGAGGATAACCAGCACCCCCCGGTGATTGTTATCGAGAATGACAATAAACCATATCCAAGTTTAACCCTGCCCAAAGAGAGAGTTGCAACGCCCGAACCGGCGTCGCCCCAACCCGCGACCGTGGAACCGATCACGGCTCCTCTCTCTGTTCCCAAGATCAGAATTCAATCCAGAACCGGTTTACCAGAAGACTGGACGTTACCGGAGGACTGGTTAGATGCGGCACAGCAGGAACGCCCGGATTTATCACCCGAAACGATTCAGGCCAGCGCCAAGAACTTCCGGGATTACCATTTGAGTCGAGGAACCCAGACAGCCAACTGGGAATATGAATGGACGCGATGGATCAGAAGGGAACGAGTACCCAAATCGACCCACCGGCCCCCCACACCCATCTACCTCACCTCACCCCCACCGACCCTCACTCCCGCAGAACGCGCGGCGAGAGAGCAGGCCGCACAACAGCGAATGGAGGAAGCAGACCGCCAAGCCGAAGAACGGCGCATTCAACTGCTGATCGCCAATGGGATTGATCCCAAGACCGGGCAGCGTGTCGCACCGCCAAAACCCACTCCTGACCGGTTACAGGCTCCCCAGGGAGAAAACCATCCCTCAACCGTTCCTGTCGAAAAGAAACCCTGGATCGCTCCCCCGATGACCCACGCCTAGCAGATCGCGGTATTGGAACTCCAACAGGCCGGGGTCGAGAAAAATGAGGCCGTCGCCATGGTTCTGAATGATCCCCGTTTTCATCGAGGGCAAGGTCATTGATGAAAGCGTTTTAATAACGACAACTGCCGGCGCGGCAAATAATTTTCGCGGCGCTGGACACCGCCGCGCTCACAAGGACTCGATGTAAAATGAATGCATGCGGGAGTCAGCCAGTCCCGCCTTGGCCGTTGATGGGCGCCGATGGACGGGTGATGACGACCCCATGAACCGGGCCAGCATCTTTGATCGTTACTTGTTATTTTATTGGTGATCTTCCAAAACCCGTGCGACCGTATGTCCACACGAACCACAGTGGCCGCGCAGCACCAACGTCGTTTCTTCCGCGGTACCCGTCATGTTGATCATCGTCATCGGCTGGCGACACGCAACACACCAGACGTTGGCCCGTATCTTTTGTTTCACGGAATCAGAAACATTATCCCACCGTTGCTGAGCTTCTGGCGAAAACGAGGATGAATCATGGATCATGTAGAATTTTCCCGGTGTTCATTCTCAACAAGCAGGGCATCAAGCCAGACGAATGGGGCGCACATCGTTAGCGATCTCTTCGTGTCGCGACCCTGAAAAAATCACTGATCGATACTTGGCGTATACTGGGCTTCACCGTAAAAGTCTGACCCGCAGCAATAGTACCTACTTCATCAACGGCCAAATAAAAACCGCAAAAACCCATTTGCACCATTTTCTTGGCGGCTTGGCGGTCACCCAAAAAGGCATTCAACTTAAAGCAGGGTTCTCGTGGTTGCGTAACGCGCAAAACACAATTGGGAAAGTGCAGTTCATCACCCACAAACATAGCGTTTTCGAGTACGCCAGACAACGTGAGATTTTCACCCAAACTTCCGTAGGGCAAATCCGGTGACCCGCCAAGCTGTTTTCTTTGCGCTTGCCAGAACGCATAGTGTTCAGCAGGATACGCGTAGACGGCTTTCGCTAAACCGCCATGCACGGTCAAATCCGCTTGTTCATCACCGGCCAACCCCCGTTTATTGACGACCACTTGCCCGACAACAGTCCGTTTGTGAATGCCGCTCATGGTCGACGAGGGTATTGTCAAGTTGTTGAACTG
>JAGRHM010000684.1 GCA_020445005.1 Candidatus Competibacteraceae bacterium
AGGAATACCAGCGCGCCTATCAGCAGCAACGGCAGCGCTTGCAGGCTATGTTGGGCAACAATCTGGATCCGACCTTGCTGGAAGGACCGCACCTGAAGCAGGATGTGTTGCAGCAATTGATCGATGAGCGGGTTTTGAATGAACTGGCCCGCGACCAGCGTTTGCGCGTCGGCGACCAGCAATTGCGCGAGGCTCTGCTGGCTCTGCCCGTCTTTCAGCAAAGCGGTGGTTTTAACAAAGAGTTGTATGAACGGCTGTTGCGTAATCAGGGGTATACCGTAGCGGCTTTTGAGGAAGGCTTGCGATTGTCATTGGCCACTGAGCAATTACGTGATGGGATAGTCGCTTCAGCCCTAGCAACATCGGACGAACTCGACAAGATCATCGCCCTGCTCAAGCAGCAGCGGCAAATCGAGTACCTGACGCTACCTCTGGCTCAGTATATTGCCAAGGCTACGGTCGAGGAAAATGCAGTCCAGGACTATTTTGAGAAAAACACCGAGCGATTTATTCATCCGGAACAGGTGCAGATCCAGTTTCTCGAACTGAAACTCTCTGATCTTGCTGGACAGATCACGGTGAGCGACGATGAGTTGAAGTCGGCTTACGAAACCCAAATAGATCGCTATGGTCGTCCCGAGGAACGCTCGGCTTCTCACATCCTGGTCAAACTGGCGTCGGATGCAACCCCTGAGCAGATCAAGCAGGCGGAGATTCAGGCGCAACAAATCGCTGAGGAAATTCATGCCGGCGCCAAGAGTTTTGATCAGGCCCTTGAAGCCGTTAAGGCGGATGCCTCGGGCCAATTGGAAGGTGGCGAACTGGGGTTAATCACCAAGGGTATGTTCGACAGTCCCGCGTTTGAGATCGCTTTATACGCGCTCAAGAAGGTCGGCGATGTGAGCGAACCGGTGCGGATGCCCTCCGGGTTTCATCTGATCCGGCTGGACCAACTTACGCCGGCGGAAGTCAAGCCGTTTGCGGAGGTGCGTGACAGCATTGCCCAGGAACTGCGTCAACAACAAGCCGAGAACCACTTCTATGAGATTACCCAGACCCTGGCTAATCTTGGCTACGAACACCCCGATAGTCTGGAGCCGGCGGCCAAGGCCCTGGATATGCCGATTCAGGAGAGCGCCTGGTTTGATCGTCAGGGTGGAGAAGGGATTGCCAAACAAGCGAAAGTGATTGATAGCGCCTTCAGCGATGATGTGCTCAAGCGCGGCCTGAACAGCGAACCCCTGGAGCTAGAGCCAGGTCATGTCGTGCTATTGCGAGTGAAAGAGCACAAGGAAGCGACGCCACGCACCCTGGAAGAATCCCGCGACGAGATTGTCAAAACCTTGGGTGAGCAACAGGGCCGCGAAGCGTTGGCGAAGGATATTGAAGCCCTGAAGGCGCGGGCGATCCAGGGTGAGCATCTACAGACCCTGGCCCGGGAATTCGGTGGCGAACTCAAGAATGCTGGACTCGTTAGCCGGGATGCGCCATCAGTGGACAGCGCCGTGCTGACCGCCGCCTTTCGTCTGCCACAACCAGAAGCCGGTCAGGTAGCGCTAGGTTCGGCGACCTTGGCTAACGGTGATCAGGCGGTGCTGGAGGTGCTACAGGTGAAACCCGGCCAGATGGATGCGGTGTCCGAAGACGAGCGCAAGGCCCTAGCCCAGCAGTTGGCCCAGCAAGCCGGTTCTGGTCAGTTCGATGGATTACTGAACAGCGTCCGAGGTAAAACCAAGATTGTTGCGTACGGCGATCGGCTGTAAAAACCCTTCCTCTCTCGTTGTGGGAGAGAGGGGTTGAGGATAAGGGTAAAGCGGTTGCCTATTCCATTGCTCCCACCGCAACCGTGTTGAAACCGCCATCCACGTAGACAATCTCGCCAGTAATGCCGGAGGCCAGGTCGGAGCACAGAAACGCCGCAGTATTGCCGACCTCTTCAATGGTCACACACTTGCGCAGCGGTGCAAGATGTTCAAAGGTATCCAGCATCTTGCGGAAATTTTTGATGCCAGAGGCGGCCAGTGTGCGGATAGGCCCGGCGGAAATGGCGTTTACCCGGGTGCCTTCCGGGCCCAGGGTCTGGGCCAGATAGCGCACATTGGCGTCCAGACTGGCCTTGGCCAAGCCCATGACGTTGTAGTTTGGCACCGCCCGCGCCCCGCCCAGATAGGTCATAGTGATCAGCGCCCCCCGCCGGCCTTTCATCAATGGCCGAGCCGCTTTGGCCAGCGCGGCGAAACTGTAGGAACTGATCTCGTGGGCGATGCGAAAATTCTCCCGGCTGATCCCCTCCAGAAAATCGCCTTCCAGCGCCTCGCGCGGCGCGTAGGCAATGGAATGCACAATGATGTCCAGTCCATCCCAATGCGGCTTGAGCGCTTCAAACAGGCCGTCGATGTCAGCATCCCGCTCCACCTCGCAGGGCAGAACGATGGAGCTGTCCAGCTCGGCGGCCATTTTCTCGACCCGGGGTTGCAACTTATCGTTCTGATAGGTCAAGGCGAGTTCGGCGCCCTCCCGATGCATGGCCTGGGCGATGCCCCAGGCGATGGAGCGGTTGCTGGCGACCCCCAGAATCAGGGCGCGTTTGCCGGCGAGAAAGCCCATAATGAACTCCTTTGATGTTTTGCTATCGTCTAAATGAGTTGAAC
>JAGRHM010000685.1 GCA_020445005.1 Candidatus Competibacteraceae bacterium
CTTCCTTATCCAGAACTCACGTTAGTTATTAACACAGCGGATCCAGGAACGCGCAATACTGGCCTCAAGCAGAGGTGAATTCCCGGTTCCCTGCACCACAGATAGGATGTGTTTCGCATGTGCAGCCGTCTCGTCCGACATGATTCCTCCTCAATACAAAAAGCTCCCCTATCTAACGTAGGGTCAATATTTACCGAACAGCGAATCGAATTGCTACTCAATGTCAATGAAGTTAAGGGGGTCTGAATGGAAGTCAGGGAGATTCATAGGCCGGATGAAGACATAACATGTCTTTCCGCATAAACACCTATTCTAAAAATAGACCTCTTTGCAGGGAAAGCTACAGGGTTCATGCAAAATCATGCGGGATTGTCTAAGCTCCACTTTGTATAGGGGTTTGAAGTCCATGCTTCTTCAACCCGATCCTCTCGACTACTGCATCGGTTGTTCTGTTTCGTGATGCTAATCGATCACCAAAAGCTGCTTTATTCCTGATTCGCCCTCTTATCAGGAGTCAATGGATGCCGCCTATTGCATAATAAGTAACATCATTACGTGTTACGTTTTGCTTTATTAGTTATATAAATGATGATATAAAAACTGCATTTGGGAACGCCTAATGTCCGCTCCGGCTGAACCCGCTTCCACGGTTTAACGCCGACGACGAGAAATAATTTTTTAAAACAGAGTCTGATACATCAGAATCGCATTGATTTTCCGTGTCCATCCTCTTCGCGCGTGATCCGGATCGGACATCGACGATGATCCTGCCTTCAGGGTTCACCCAGCCAGTCTTCGAGGATTAATCCCGGTACGCGGGCAAATTCGCGCGTGTTATGCGTGACCAGGATCAAACCGTGCGCCAACGCAATAGCGGCAATTTGCAGATCGTAAGGGCCAATCGGGGTGCCGGCGCGCGCGAGGGTCGCGCGGAGGTCGCCAACCTGCTCGGCGGCGCGATCATCAAAAGACAGGCTGGGCAAGCTGTTGAAAAACACACGCAATCGGGCTTGATTGTCGGCGACCCGTTGGCTTTTACACGCGCCGAACCACAATTCGGCTTTCACGGGTGTACAAAGCCAGATATGACCTTCGCCAGCCTGCACAATGCGCTGAACCACGGATTCTTGGTTTTGTAGCCAGGCGATACAGATATTGGTGTCCAGTAGATAGCGATTCATTCCAGTGAGGCCCTAGGGGCATCGTTTCCCAAGTCGGCATCGTCAATATCATGGGGAAAGTCCTCACGGAGCGTCCCGGCGAGACGGCGTACCCGCTGTTCCCAACTCATGGCAGGGGGCGTGATGGGTTGAACGGGCAGTACAATGATTTCTGCTGCCTGGCAACCGGCGAATTCGGGCGGCAGGTCAAACTGAACATGTAAATCTTTCAAGGGCTGAATGATACGGTGTGCGTACATAGCCAGCGAACCTCTCACGATGCAATCAAAATCAATCAGGATCTAGTATGGTTTCTGTTACAAGTTCTAAGGTTGATCGGATACCCCGCTCCCTCACTCAGTGGGTGCCGGACTTCCGGAAAAACAATCCCTATGAGGCCAAAAGGAAACTTTGTCGCGAAAGATCAGGGGCTTTTCTTGCTTTAATCGTTTGCGGGTCTCATTCCCCACAGCTTGCTGCGGGGTCGTTCATTTGAACGCATTTAGGTGGCGATGGCAATGCCTTCGCGGGTCGCGGTCTGATCCTGACGGTTTCCCCTGGCCGGCGCCGAAGCCGTAAAACCGGAATCTCTCGATATTCAGCCGAAATCGGCAGACGCTTGCCCGAAGTATTTGATATTGTATTTACTGGGAATATAGAAAAATCGGTGAAGAAGTTAAGCCGGAGTTGGCACGGGGGATTGCGGTACCGGTGTCCCTGCGTTGCCATGACCGGGCCGGACATCAGGCCTAATCAGGTAGCGGTATCCGCTCGGTTTCGCCGGGTACTCGGGGAAATTCGTCCCGAGCCCAGGCGAGCTTGGCGGCGTCGATCCGGTCGCGGCGGGTGGATACGAAATTCCACCCCATGAACCGACGGCCTTCCAGCCGCTGGCCGCCGATGAGCATCACGCGCGTGGTGGCCGTGGTGTGCGCCGGTAAGCGGCGAGCTTCCTGCGGGTCGAGTACCGCCATGTGCCCGGCCGTTAGCGGTTGCCCGGCCAGATCGACCGCGCCGGACGCCACGTAAACCGCCAATTCCTCAACGTCAGCGGTGAGCGGCAAGGCTGCGCCTTCCTCCAGTTCGCCCGCCACGCATAGCGTGGGCATCTCGGTATGCACCGGAGAGACGCGCTCCAGGAAGGCGCCGGCCAGGACGCGAAACTGCGCGCCCGGTGAGGTGACCACCGGCAAATCTGCCGCTGGGTAATGGCGAAATCCGGGATCGCTCTCCTCGCGATCCGCCGGCGCCGCCAGCCACATCTGGATGCCCTCCACGACGTGGCCAGCCGCGCGGATATCCTCGGGGATGCGTTCGGAATGGACCACGCCGCGCCCGGCGGTCATCCCGTTCACCGCGCCCGCTTCAATGCGCTGCGTCACGCCCAGGCTGTCCCGATGCATCAGTGCGCCTGAGAAGAGGTCGGTGAAGGTCGACAACCCGATGTGGGGATGCGGGCGTATGTCTTCTTGGGTAGTTCCGGCAGCGAAGGTGGCCGGCCCCCTATGATCGAAGAAAATAAAGGGTCCCACAGTCTGTGGCCACGCCGGCCGGCAGCAGGCGCTTGACGGGAAAGCCGATATCGCGTTCGTGGGGAGGCAACAGATGCAAAAGGGCGGACATGGGTTTTTCACTTGGAGGTGGCGGTCAACAGCAGCTTAGGGCATGGAGTCTTAAAACGGTCGATCGTTCGATTTCCGCGCATTCGATGAATACGGGCGCGACCTGGGGAAGGACATCGTACCCCGACCCTGCGCCGCACTGTGGCGTCTCGTAGACGCAGCAAACCCGCAACCCTCATAAAGACACCGGCGGATGATCCGGATACCGTGCGCGCAGCGCGGCAACAAACGCCGCGCCGTCCGGCCGGTGTGGGAAATGGAACAAATGCGCCGGACAGCGGCAATCGGATGAACCGAACCCCGGCGCCGCCACGATGCCGCCCATTTCCTGGAACCACTGTGCCCATTGATGCTCCCGGCGCCGCGAATCAATGCTATACCACACCGTGGTCAAGACAGCATGGCGGCGCAAATAGTCGATATGCCAGTGCGGACGCGCCGCGATCCGGGCATGATGCGCCACCCGCGCCCGCAGTCCGCCCGGCCCCAAGGCGCTGCCGACATAAACCCAATCGCCCGGCGTCACCGTCATTTCGCCGAGCGACCCCACACGCAAGGTCAGCCGTTCAGTGACCTGCAACCACACGGCGTAAACACCCGGCTGGGACGGCAGTGCGGCCAGAAATGATGAGGTCATGCGCATGGAAACGCCACCGGACTCTACAACGCCGGATCGGAGGATTCCGGAACCCGGCCCAAGACCTCCAGTGCGCGGGCGCTCATCGCAGCGTAGATCGGTTCGAGTCCCTCCAGCGGGGCGACTTCACCGCGCCAGAACGGAAAAGACCCCAAACGCCGTAGCAGAGCGGCGGATTGAGCGGGCTTCACCCGCGAACCCGCCTCGGTCTCCGGCAGGGGCGGCATCGTCCAGA
>JAGRHM010000686.1:0-1170 GCA_020445005.1 Candidatus Competibacteraceae bacterium
ATTCACGAGCATTTCGCGCGGTTCACCACCGATGTTCACCGACGCATGGGCGCCTGGTGGTATTTCGTTCCCATTCTGTTGTTCGGGATCATGCCGTGGTTGCCGTTTATTGCCGTGCGGTTGCGCGATGGCTGGCGGCGCGAAGGAGAACGAGGAACGCTGCAACCCTTGCGGTTATTGCTGATCTGGACCGGATTTATTTTCATCTTCTTCAGCATCTCCCATTCCAAGCTGCCTTCCTACATTCTGCCGGTGTTTCCCGCCCTGGCGCTGTTCGCCGGTGTGGAAATGCAACGGATCGAGCTGAAGCTCCTGAGCTGTCTGGCCTGGGGACTGACGGTTATCGGCGGTCTGCTGCTGTTGGCGATCCTGCTGGACGGCGAGCCGTTGGCCCGGGCGTTTTCCAGGGATGCGTCGCCGTTCGAAATCGTGCGCCATTGCGTGCCCTGGGTAGTGGCGTCGATCGCGACCTTCACTGTGGGAGCAAGCGTCGCCGCAGGATTATTCCGTCAGGCATCCCGCGCTGTCGGCATCGTGGTCCTGCGACTGGGCAGCTTGGGTGCGGGCATTCTGGCCATGAACGGCCATAACGAACTCTCCCGGCTATACGCCGCCGATGACATCGTGCAGGACATTGAGGCGGAGCATGGACCCTTTGACCGTAACGCGCCTTTCTACAGTATCCAGATGCATGATCAAACCTTACCGTTCTATCTCAAGCGCCCGGTCACGCTGGTGCAGTATATCGATGAATTCGCGCTGGGACTGGCGGCGGAACCGGAGAAAGGCATTGCGCGGGTCGAGGACTGGAAAGCGCGCTGGCGGGCGCTGGAGCAAGGTTATGCTCTCATGAATGATCACAATTACCAAAGCTTTACTGCTGAAGGTCTGCCGATGCGTCTTTTGGGCCGCGACCCGCGCCGGGTGATTGTGAGCCGCCAATGAAACGGGTCGCTTGCCGGCTGATCCCGACTGGCATGTTGCTGATTAGGTGTTAATAGGGGACGTTCCTGCTCCATCAGAACGGGTCAAAGTCGCTCAAAACTCATAAGTCAGCTTGAAGAACAGTCGATCGGTGTGTTCCCCAGCTCCTGCGTCATAGGCGCGGCCGGCTGTGAAGCGACCCGTGATCACCTCCATTTCCAGGTCTTCCCATTCCTGAAAGTGCAG
>JAGRHM010000686.1:1224-2225 GCA_020445005.1 Candidatus Competibacteraceae bacterium
TCTCGCAGGAAAGGCGCGGCATCCACTTGGCGAAAGCGGTGATAACCCAGGGTCAGGCGAGAATCATCAGAAACCGGCAACCCAAACATTAATGTTGCAATGCGCAGGTTGGAAAGTTCGGGTCTGAGCACCACACCGTAGTCACGAAACTCCTCATCCTGATCTTGCAGTCCCGTTTGACGAAACGTGTGATCGGTCGTGTCATCCAGCCGGTTGTCGCCTGAACCGTAAGCGTAGGCCAGCGTCAGCGTGGGATCGCCCGGTAACGGCAAAGTCCAGGTTACGTCAGCATTCGCCGCCCAACCGCGCACCTTGCGCTGCTGCGTCCCGGTTACCCGGTGATATCCCGACGTTTCTTGTTCAAATTCCGCCAGCGTTTCATCGCCGGTGACCAGGGCGATATCAGCCCGATATCCTAAACGACCATACGGCGACTCCGCGAAAACGCCAGTAGCGCGCAGTCCCGCCCAGAGCAGATTCGCATCGCTTGAATCCTCGCGGACGCCCTCAACAGTCTGGCGAACGGCCGGCGCATCCGACCGGTCGCGTTGCGCCAGAAAAAAACCTCCGAGATGAAGCTGTTCCGATAGAGTCAAACCCACATGCCCTAACCAACGCCGTACTTTCTCGTCATTCGGATCGATGAAATCTCGGTTGGTCGCGACGGGGCCAAGCTCTTCGGCGATACCGACATAAAGTCGCCAGAGAGCATGGGCATAGTAGAAGCGTACTGCGTCGAGATCGGCGTCCCACCACCACAGATGAGGGTCCAGGAAATGTTGGCGGCCGATTTGCAAGGAAAAATGTCCGTAAAGCACTTGATTGAATAACAGCCACATCTCGCCGCGTTCGAGAGTTGCTTCAGATCCGCCGGGTCTCTCGTCGGCGTAAACCGCTTGATCCGCAATTCCCTTGATTTCGCCGAAAGCCAGGAAAGCATCGCGCCGATAGGACAAGCCAAGCTGGATTTCTTCCTCGAAAGTGCGCAAATCATCCAACGG
>JAGRHM010000687.1 GCA_020445005.1 Candidatus Competibacteraceae bacterium
GCAATCTGTACCGCTACGACGTAACTCTCAAATACGAAATTGAGAATTTCAAAGACACGCCGGCCATTTTGGACATCGCGGAAAGCGTTCGCCAGATCCGTGACCAAGTGCGCGGCGGCGTGGACCGCGATCCAGAATGGCAACTCGGCGACGGCACCCTGCGCAATCCCGATCTGGAAAAGAGTGACGCAGACAAGCTGCTGTTCCATGTTGAACTGCCTCCCCGCGCCGCGGATGGTCAGGCGCAAAAGCAGACGCATACCCTGCGATTAACGCTGAATAACGAGTGGTGAGCGCCATGACGAAAATGAATCGCAATGCCTGGTGGCTGGGCCTGTTGGGGTTATTACTGCCGCTGGCGACGCTGGCGGGCAACGTCGATTTAGCTACCGTCCCGCAACGGAGTACGGTGCAATTGACCATCTACAATTCCGAGGACTTGACCCTGGTGCGGGAAAGCCGGGTAGTGACTTTTAAAAAAGGCGTCAACCCGCTGCAATTCTCCTGGGCCAATACCCTGATCGACCCGACTTCGGTAGAGCTGAAATTCCGTGAACCCCAGGTCGGGCTGGAGGTGCTCGACACCACCTTCCCGCATGACCGGCCGCAAACGCTGTACTGGAATGTGCAGAGCGACGCCGGTTATGAGGCGATCATCGAGATCACTTATTTCACCTCGGGCATCTCCTGGGCAGCGGACTATCTGGCGGTCGCCAATCCTGATGAAACCCACCTGCGGCTGGAAAGCTTCGTCCGGGTAAAAAATCTCTCCGGCGAAGACTACGAAAACGCCCAAGTGCGGCTGGTGGTTGGAACGATCAATCTGGTCGAGAAAATTGCCGAATTAGCCAAGTTGCCAGTGGGGCGATTAAACGAACTCAAGCGCGAAGAGTACCAGGGGTATCGGCAAAAGGCCGCCCGCAAAATGATGGCCCCTTCGCGCGCGTTGATGATGAGTGGCGCAACGGCTGCCGACGCCGAGATGGAAGCGCCCAAGGAAATTATCAAGGAAGGACTGAGCGAATACTTCATCTACACCATCGAGGGTACGGAAACCGTACCTAACGGCTGGGCCAAGCGCCTGCGCAGCTTCGAAGCAGAGGCGGTGCCGATGATGGTCGAGTATCGCTACCGGCCCCGCGAGTACGGCGATCAACTGACGCGCCTGTATTTAATGAAAAATGACGCGGCGTCAAAACTGGGTAGTACGCCGCTTCCAGACGGCGTTCTCCGGGTCTTCCGCGCGAATGGCGACGAAGGGCTGAGCTATCTGGCGACCCAAAACCTGAAATATGTCCCCATCGGCGACAAGATTGAACTGAACCTGGGCGTTGACCCATCCGTGATTTTCGAGCTGGTCAAACAAAAGGTGTACCGGGACAATCTCTGGTTCCAAATCAAGGGCGGCAATCTTTATCGCAAATTGGGCGATGACGGCTTCAAGCTGGAGCTGGACAGCCAGGTGGCGGGATGGGATGAACACACGGTTTATCAGCAGAAAATTCGCAATTACCGCGACAAGCCGATTCATCTGCAAATCCGTCGCGAATATCCAGGGGATATTATGTTCCGCAGTCAACTCAATCCAACCCTGCATGATTTTCAAAC
>JAGRHM010000688.1 GCA_020445005.1 Candidatus Competibacteraceae bacterium
AACAAAACATAATGGTAAGTGGTATGATCTTCCATATTTTTAATTTGCTGAGCTATTTTTAATGATCTTTTACAGAATCTCAACATAGTCTTATTCCTGTCCTTTGCCCCGGTTGTCATGACAAAATCTCAAGGTGTGGGAAAACGGAAAACAGCGAATTCTGATAGATCGCTCCCATGCAGCGTGGGAGCGTACTGATCGGTCACGGGCCGCTGGAGCGGCCCAAGAGGGCGTTCCCACGCTGGAGCGTGGGAACGATAACCTGTCTTCTCATCGCATGAT
Source organism: Candidatus Competibacteraceae bacterium (assembly GCA_020445005.1). Taxonomy (GTDB): domain Bacteria; phylum Pseudomonadota; class Gammaproteobacteria; order Competibacterales; family Competibacteraceae; genus UBA2383. Next base: position 283 of record JAGRHM010000688.1, read on the forward strand.
GAAGAGCCTTCATGGGCGGAGCGCCTAAAATTTGACGTCCAGTTTCAGGTAGACGCCTCGCTCGATTTCTGCAGGCACTGATTGAATGTATTGAGAAACGAATTCTGGATGGGTCTGGTCGAGGAGATTTTGCCCGACCAGAGAGATTTCCAGATCGCGCTGAATTTTCCAGGCCAGCCGCATATCCAGATTCGCATAGGCTGGAATGGCAAAGCCGGATCCTTCAATCTTGCTGACATAGCGCAGCCAGGCATCCCATTGCCATGCGGGGTGAAACACCCACGATGAAAGCAGCGAAAACTGGTGAGTCGGGGGAGCCGCAGCGCCAATCCCATCTCCCAAGTAGTTAATCCAACCGTAGCCGGCCTGCAAGCGCCAATCAGTATGAGGACGCCAGTCCGCGGTCAATTCCAGGCCGTAAAGCCGGGCATCACTTTCGTTTGTCAGGAATTGCTTTACGGCAGGCGCCGATGAGTTACCCAAGTCGGGCATCCAGAAAATATTGCGTAATTCATCGTAATCGTAGTAAAAGCCGGCCACATCCCAACTCAGAGTGGATGAGTGCTGATGACGCCACCCGATGTCAAGCCCGGTCATATTTTCAGCAGCGAAATCGGGATTATGTTGGAAAATGATCGCTACCGGCAAATCGGGGTCGAGAAAGGACGGTAGTGGTTGCACAAGTTCACCGATAGGCGCGTTGATCAGCCAGACCCTCAGATCAGATTCCGCGCGTGACGGCGTGCGCACGACGCGAGAGACAGCCGCCCAGACGCTGTTGCGCCAGTCCGGCGTCCAGAGTAACCGTATATTCGGTTGCGCCTCAAAACCGGTGTAATCGTTATGATCAAAGCGGCTGCCCAGCGTCAGACGCCAACGATCGGGAACCAGAGTGATGTCATCCTGGAGATAGACGCTAAACAACTGGTCGGTGCGCTTGGTGGGATCAGCGGTTGAATAGGCCGAGTTGGCGATGTTGTTGTCGATGCGCCGATAGCCCAACCCCCAGATGACATCCTGCTGCTGGCCGATGGCAAAACGCTGCTGGAACTCCAGATCAAAAGTATGGGTATCCTGGCTGAGCCAGACATGCTCGAAATGTTCCTGCTCAAGATAGGCTTGCAAGCTATAACCGGTATCCTGACTCGTTTGCCGTTCCCAGCGCGACAGCAGATAACCGCCGCGAAGGGTCTGATCGAAGTCAGTTAGCAGATTAGCACCCGTGACGGATGGCAGAAGGACGCGATCGCCAGCTTGGCTATTGTAGATTTCGCCTTCGACCAGCAGGCGATCCGTTCCCACATTGCGATCAAGGCGCATGCCGATGCGTTCATTTCGCCAGTCGTCTGCGCCTTCACCGCCGGTGGCCAGTCGGGAAGGGCCATAGTCCTGCGCTTTAGCGTAGACGCGCACAGCCGTTTCGTCGTTGATCTTCCAGCCTTGCTGCACGAAGCCATCCGCGCGTAACTCTGTACCTCCAGCAACAACCGCTTGCCCTCCCCGCGTTTCTTTAGCCGATTTGGTGATGATGTTAATGACGCCGTTAACGGCGTTAGCGCCCCACAATGGTGCCGGCCCACGGATCACCTCAATGCGTTCGATGATTTCCAACGGGATATTCTGAGCCTCCCAAAAGACCCCGGAAAACAGTGGCGAGTAAATGCTGCGGCCATCTATTAACACCAGCAGCTTGTTGGCGAAACGATCAGCGAAACCCCGAATGGAAATCGCCCATTTGTTGTTGCCCAGGGCAGCGACCTGTATGCCAGGCGCGAGACGTAGCGCTTCCGGGAGGTTCGTCGCCCCGCTGCGGCGAATGTCATCGGCGCTGATCACAAACACCGCTGCTGGCGTATCTGCAAGTGGTTGCGCCTTACGGGAGGCTGAAGTCACGATGACTTGAGAGAGTTCTTCAAGACTCAGTTCCAGGAAG
>JAGRHM010000689.1 GCA_020445005.1 Candidatus Competibacteraceae bacterium
ATGGCGTTTAAGCGGCGTTGTTCAGCATGTTTCTCACGCCGTTGGCGGCTCTCGGCCGTTTCTTCATATAGCAGGGCTGCTTCTTTAGCTGGTCCACGCCGGTCGCTGAGCGCCTGGACTATCACTACATACTCGCTGGAATCACGCTGAATGCGCAAGGTCTCGCCCGGATGCACCGCCCGGGAGGGCTTGACCCGTTGACCGCCGACATGCACCCGACCGCCATTGACCGCTTCGGTCGCTAGCGCGCGGGTTTTGAAGAATCGCGCCGCCCACAACCATTTATCGAGCCGAACCCGGACATTTTCGCTGACCCCAAATTCACGCTGATCTTCATGCGCATCGGTCATGGAACTAGCCACCTACGTCCCACCACCGTTGGAGCGTTGTTGCACTACGCGCTGCTCTTCTTCCGGCAGGGTAATGTTCAACTCCAGAACTTCATAGCCATCCTCGCGATCCAGATGCACTTTGACCTGGCTTTGATCGATAGGCACATATTTGCGCACAACCTCCAGCAGCTCCTTTTTAAGCGCTGGCAAATAGTCAGGACTATTACGTCGATTACCCCGCTCATGAGTCACAATGATTTGCAACCGTTCCTTAGCAAGCGCAGCGGATTTGCTGGAAGGTGCGCGGAATATCGAGTCTAACAATCGCATGGCTCAGCTCCCGCCAAACAGGCGCTGGAGAAAACCCTTTTTCTGGGCTGAGGTAAATCGATGCGGCAAATCCTTTCCGAGGAAGCGATCGACCAGATCGCCATAGGCCGCGCCTGCCTCACTAGTATCTTCCAGGATCACCGGAACCCCGGCGTTCGAAGATTGCAGCACGGTCTGAGATTCCGGGATGACGCCCAGCAGAGGAATGCCCAGAATTTCCAATACATCGTTCACACTCAGCATATCGCCCCGATCCGCGCGTTCCGGCGCATAGCGGGCCAACACCAGATGCTCCTTGACCGGCTCATCGCCTTGTTCAGCGCGTAGCGACTTACTGGCCAGAATGCCGAGAATCCGGTCGGAATCGCGCACCGACGAAACTTCCGGATTAGTGACTACCAGCGCCTGATCAGCAAAATACAGCGCCATCAACGCGCCGCGCTCGATGCCCGCCGGCGAGTCGCACACGATATAATCGAACCCCACTTTGAGTTCGTTCAACACCCGTTCTACGCCTTCCTTAGTTAGTGCTTCCTTGTCGCGGGTCTGTGAAGCCGGCAGGATGTACAGATTTTCCACGCGCTTGTCGCGAATCAGGGCCTGATTGAGGTTGGCTTCGTTATTGATGACATTTACAAAGTCATACACCACGCGCCGCTCGCAACCCATGATTAAATCCAGATTGCGCAACCCCACATCGAAATCGATGACCACGGTCCGATAGCCACGCTGAGCCAGACCGGTAGCGAAGCTTGCGCTGGTCGTTGTCTTGCCCACGCCTCCCTTACCGGAGGTCACCACGATAATGGTTGCCAAGCGATTTTCCTGCGTTAAAGTTGTATGGCATGATCGAACAATTGACGAGCCTAACTGGATTTCATCACGGCATGACTGATTAGCGGCTCAGATGTTCGATAATCAGTCGGTCTTCCATAAGATGAATCTGCGTGGCCTTGCCCCGGTCTGCGGGATCGATCTGTTCGCTGATTCGATAACGGCCAGCGATGGAAACCAGCTCTGCCTCCAGGCTCTGACAAAAAATTCGCGTTTCAGTAGCCCCCCTGACCCCAGCCAACGCTCGTCCACGCAGCGCTCCGTAAACATGGATATTGCCATCGGCGATGACCTCGGCTCCGGCGCTGACTGCTCCCAAAACGATCAAGTCACCCTCCGGAGCGTAAATCTGCTGGCCGGACCGAATAGGGTGGCTCACGATCCGGCTGCGCATCAACGCCGCTTCGGCGCGTTCGGGTTTTTTGCCGTTATTAGCAGAGCGGCTTTCCGGCAACGCCGGCAGCCCAGCCAGCCGGGCAGCGGCCTGTTGCATCGGCGTTCCATTGCGAATCCCGACCGGCACCATGCCGTGTGCGCGCAATAGCTCGTATAAGCCATTAAAATCCAGACCTTCTGGCGAGTCAGTCATCCCCTCCAGATCAATCACGACCGGGGTATTATTAAAGAAACTGGGCGCCTGCTTGATTTTCTCCGCCAGATGTCGTTCGATGGCTGCTCGATCCAGTTGAAAGAGGTGCAAAACCGTAAGCGTGAACAGGCTGCCCTTAAGTTCAAAAGGCGGCGCTTCTTCACCGGTGAAATGAAGGGATCGCAGCAACATAATGGTGCGAGAGACCTCAAACTGAACGCTTAATTAATCGAAGATTATTCTACACACGTCCATCCGCGCAAGGGAATAGTCCCCCCCCGTGCGGGAATCAGAATAAGCGGCTAATGGTCGTGGCCATGCGCATGCACATGGCGATGGGCCAATTCCTGAGTGGTTGCTTCCCGCACTTCCAGCAATTCAACTTCAAAATTCAGCGTCTTGCCCGCCAGTGGATGATTAGCGTCCAGCACAACGCCCTGATCATTGGCGCTTAGCACCGTGAAATTCACGGTTCCCTGCGGACCTTCAGCCTGAACGCGCATACCGGCCTGGATATCTTCGCCCGGAGGAAACTGGTC
>JAGRHM010000690.1 GCA_020445005.1 Candidatus Competibacteraceae bacterium
AGGAAAGAGACCGGGAATTGCTGATATTGCTCGTCATCCTGCGCCTTGTGAAGAACTGTGGAAGCGCAAACAGGCGTTGGCGGCCCGTTAGCTTTTTGCGGGTGACCGAAACTCGATTTTGTCATAAATCTCTGCCAGCGCCAGATCACAGTCGATAGAGCAGAGTTTAAGCGTACTTTCGAGACCACAGCTCTCGGTGAATAACCATTGCTGATTCGGTTGCTGCCGGTAAGATTCGATATGCGGACGATCCTGAGCGATCAGCACGTATTCAACCAGCGATTCCAGACTGCGATAATGTTCGAATTTGCGACCCCGGTCGTAAGCTTCGGTCGAGTCTGATGACACCTCGATGATCAAAGTCGGATTCAACAGGGTGTCCAAGTGGCTGTCGTCAAATTGCGCTTTATCGCAGACCACGATCATGTCGGGATAGGCGTACAGGCCCGTTGGACTGACTTTGACCCGCATGTCGTTTGCGAAGAGCTTGCAGGGGCGATTTTTAAGCGGGTTACCGAGTTCAACGATCGTATTGGTGACAATGAGATTATGCGCCTCGCTTGCGCCGCCCATGGCGAACATTTCACCGTCGAAATATTCGCTTTTGAATTCGGCGCTGCGCTCAATCGCCAGATAATCTTCCGGCGTCAAATGAGGCTTCGGTTGCAGGGACATGACAACATCTCCAATGGCAACAGATCTAAGGTGATTTTGCCACAGACGATGACTGCTTCTGCGCTAACTTGCGTCAGCGATCACTCGCAGTCCGGTGAAAATCAAATCCGGCTCCCATCGATACTCATTTTCTAAAAAAGGCAACACGGTTTCCGCATCGCCGCCAGTCAGCAGACGCACGCCAAGGCCATGCAGGGCAATCATCCGCTCGGTAACGCCATCAATCGCTGAAGCGACCGCATACAACGCTCCGCCCCAGACGCCATCGCGAGTACTGTGCCCGAACAGTCGCGCCTCTCCAAACTCCGGCGGGATCTGCCGCGTCTCCCGGTATAGCGCCTCACGCATCAACCGCATCCCCGGTACAATGATTCCCCCCAAGTGTTGGCCATCCGCCGTCAGGGCGTCAATGGTCACTGCCGTCCCGCAATCCACGATATAGCAGCCCTGACCGATCAGGGCATGGGCGGCGATCATGGCCACCCAACGGTCCGCGCCCATTCGTTCCGGTTCGGCGTAGGAATTGCGAATACCGCAGGCCGCCGCCGTCGAGACCACAAATTCGGCCTCAATGCCCCAGGCCCGCCGAATCCAGTGCGTCAACGCCGCCCGCGTTTCAGAACCCGTCACGCTGACAATGAGAACCCGGGTCGGTCGGATCAACTCAAGCCATTGGTCTTCGAGCAAATCCACCCAGCTTCCCTCACCATGACCGGCTTGGCCACGTTGCTGGAAACCGCCTGCATCGAAAATGGCCCATTTGATCCGGCTATTGCCGACATCCGCCAACAAGATCACGCTTCGACTCTCAAACTGATCTCGCCACCCATATAGGGCTTGACCTCACCGTTCGCAGTCTCCAGCAATAACGCTCCCGTCGCATCCACGCCACGCGCGACTCCCGTCACGGTTGCATTCGGCAGATGCAGGCAAACCCGGCATCCCTTGACTCGATCAAAGCGCGCCCATTCCGCCGCCAAATCGGCAAACCCACTCTGTTCAAAACACAGGAAAGTTTCCAGCAACTCACTGATCAGGCGGGCTGCCAACGAGTTACGGGAAATGGACTCGCCAACCAGGATTTCCTGCAAATCCACCCAGGGTTGATCAATGATGGCGGCTTCCTGGCGCGGCAACGACACGTTGACCCCGATGCCCGCCACCACATAAAAATCTCCGGATGCGCCGCCGGACTCCAGCAAAATGCCGCCCAGCTTGCGCCCACGCCACCACACGTCATTGGGCCATTTCAGCCCGACTTCGGCGACACCCACCTTTTTCAGGGCGCGCGCAACGGCAATGCCGGTCGCCAGACTTAGGCCACTCAGCGCCGCTGGATGAACCGCAAACCGCCAGAGTAGCGAACAGGCCAGACTGGCGCCAAAGGGTGTTAACCAACTACGTCCCTGCCGGCCCCGACCCGCCGTTTGCTGCTCAGCCAGACACACGACGCCACTCGGCCATTCCGCCTGCGCGCCAGCCATTAAATAGCGGTTGGTTGAATCCAGGATCGGATGCACTTCCAGCCGATGCAACGCAGCGCGGGCGGCTTCCGTTAATTCGGCCAGAATGCAATCCCG
>JAGRHM010000691.1 GCA_020445005.1 Candidatus Competibacteraceae bacterium
TTAATTCGGCCAGAATGCAATCCCGGTCCAACAGATCCATAACCTGTTTTTGCAAAGCAGACAATTAGAATAACTGACCCCAGGGAACGACCGAGAAAAAGCTCAACCACGATATGACGAGCAGGATGATGATGACAACAAGCGGGAAATTTTGGAAGGTAAACATCAGGATTCTCCTTACGGTTCATGTAAAAATGTAAATAAAAATTCTCAATCATCCAGGGATTGATTGTTATTCTGCCGGCGGGAATACCGGGGAATGCGCGGATCATCGTCGTCCATCAGGATGCGATGAGCCGGTCCCTCCAGGTCGTCAAACTGCCCGGTGCGCACGGCCCAGAGAAAAGCCCATAGCGCCACGCCAATCACTCCCAAAGCCATCGGTATTAAAAATAACAGGATTCGCATCAGGCGCGCACCTCTCTCTCAATTTTGGCGGAGTCGCAAGGCATTGACTACCACCAGCAACGAACTGAATGACATGCCAATGGCCGACATCCAGGGTGTGAGCCAACCGCCCGCCGCCAGCGGCAACGCCACCAGATTGTAACCGATCGCCCAGGCAAAATTCTCACGCATGATAAACAATGTGCGTCGAGCCTTATCGACTGCTCGCACCAGATGTTCCAACCGCTCCGACAAGAGAATCATGTCCGCTGTAGCATGCGCCAACTGCGTCCCACTGCCCATGGCCAGCGAGACTTGCGCCGCCGCCAGCACTGGCGCATCGTTAACGCCATCGCCGACCATCGCCACAACCGCGCCTTGCCCTTGCAATTCCCGCAACCGGTTCAGTTTATTCTGCGGTGAAAGCCCCCCATGTGCTGAAACAATAGCCACTTCCCGAGCGACTCGCGCCACGGTATCGGGCTGGTCGCCGCTCAACAATTCCACAGTTAGACCACGATTCTGCAAGGCTGCCACAGTTTCCGCTGCACCCGGACGTAGCGCATCGGTCAACTGGAACCAGGCCAACAGGCCGGTTTCATCGCCCAGCGCGATCCAGGTGCTAGCAGCGTCAACGGCTCTTTCAGCTTCCTTACCCCGCTCCTCCAACCCATTGCCTGGGTGCAGGCGAGTGGAGCCAGGATTCAGCGCCTGCACAAACTCAAGTCGCCCTACTCGGTAGCAGCAGTCTTCAATCCAGCCTTCCACGCCGCTGCCTGGCGTATTGCGCAATTCGGTGGCTTGCAAAATCACCGAGTCTGCCGCTTCCACCAAGGCCCGACCGACCGGATGTTCGGAACCGCGCTCCAGCGCCGCCGCCAGCGCCAGGCAGCGGTCTGGTTCCAAACCGTTCACTGACTCTACGGCGACCACCTGCGGTCGGCCATAGGTCAAGGTGCCCGTCTTATCGAAAATAACCTGCGTCACCCGCGCTAGGGTTTCCAAAGCATGTCCTCGGGTGGTCAGCACTCCCAATCGGGTCAATGCGCCGGTCGCGGCAACCATCGCGGTCGGCGTGGCTAGCGACAGCGCGCAGGGACAAGTCACCACCAGCACCGACAGGGTCACGCGGAAAGCGGTATCGAAATCACTCAGCCACCACCAGACTGAAAACACACCAGCGGCTACGACCAGCAATGCGGCAATAAACCAGCCGGCGATCCGGTCGGCCAGCAAGGCCAAGCGCGGCTTTTCCCCCTGAGCGCGATCCAGCAACCGGACAATCGCCGATAGCACCGTTTCAGCGCCGATTTTCTCAATCCGCATCACCAGCGGACTTTCCACATTCACCGAACCGCCAATCAGCGCTTCGCCCACCTGCCGAGGCAAGGGCAAACTTTCCCCGCTGAGCAACGATTCATCAACACGGCTGACACCCTCTTCCACCCGGCCATCGGCGGGAATCGTCTCGCCCGGACGCACCAGCACCCGGTCGCCAACCGCCAGTTCTGCGACGGGAACGACTTCTTCTCTACCCGCGCTATCCAACCGCGTCGCAGTTGCTGGCAGCATCCGCACCAACGCCTCGGAGACTTGTCCAGCCCGATGACGGGTGTTCATTTCCAGAAATCGACCCGTCAGCAGAAAAAACACAAACATGGTCACCGAGTCGTAGTAGATCTCACCATCACCTTGCGCGGTATGCCAGATGCTGGCGGTGAAGGCGGCGAGAATCGCTAAGGTTACCGGGACATCCATGCCCAGTTGCCGGCGACGCAAATCCCGCCAAGCGGTCGTGAAAAAGGGTTGCGCCGAATAGGCAACAACCGGTGCGGTCAGGATCAGGCACACCCAGCGCAGGAACTGGCGAATCCACTCCTCCATGCCCTGATATTCGCCCACATACAGGCCCACAGCCAGCATCATCACCTGCATGGCGAACAGTCCGGCCACGGCCAGACGCCGCAAGGCGATCCCACGTTCGCGCTTTTGCAGCACTTCCTGGCGACCGGGATCGAAGGGATGGGCGATATAGCCGATGGCGGCGATGGCGGCGAGGATCTCGCTGAGCTTGATTTGCCGCTCATCCCAGCGTACCCGCGCCCGGTGGGTGGAATAATTGACCCGGAATTCCAAGACACCGGGCAGCGTGTTCACATGCCGCTCATTCAGCCAGACACA
>JAGRHM010000692.1 GCA_020445005.1 Candidatus Competibacteraceae bacterium
TTAAAAAATAAACCGGGGTTCGCCGCGAAGACGAGAGGAGCTTCACACCACCACAGGATCGAGGGCCAGTTTGCCACCGTCCGGCCAAAGCGCGTTTGCGCGTGCTTCATAACAATAAGCACACTCGATAATCCCATAACCCGCTCCCTCGTCTTCGCGGCGAATCCTTTTTCTTAACTTTGCATGACCACATCAAGCGTGGTTTCCCCTCCCGAAAGCGGTATGATAGCGGGTGTAATCACTAACGCAGGCCGCTACCCCGTGCGGTCTGCTCCAACACTTTGACAAGCCCCATGAGCGCTGACTGTTCATCCCCGCTAAACGATCCCCCATCCCCCTGCGTAGGGGTCTGCGTGATCAGCCCCAAAACCCAATGGTGCGAAGGCTGCTACTCTACCCTGGATGAAATCGCCGGGTGGTGGGACTATGACCCTCATCAAAAGCGCGCCGTCATCGCCCAGTTGGACGACCGCCTGGCGCGCATCATGGATGGGTCATTTGATTGAATCGCCTGTTTCGCCTTCACCAAGAGGGTACTAATGCCGCTTCCCCCTGCTGTTCCCCGTCGTTTACTCCACCAACGCCTTGTCCAGTGCCACGGCTACCAGCGAGATGACGGCTGGTGGGATATTGAAGGGCAAATCGTCGACGCCAAGACCTATGCGTTTCGGAATGAGGATCGCGGCGGCGCTATCCAGGCTGGGGAGCCTCTGCATGACATGTCGATTCGCCTGACAGTGGATCCAGAGTTTGTCATTCAGGAGGTCACAGCCTGTACTGATGGCTCGCCGTTTGGACTGTGTCCGGCGATCACCGCCCGCTACCGTAAACTGATTGGGGTAAAAATCGGCGCCGGATGGTCACTCAAACTCCGGGAGTTATTCGGCGGAGTGAATGGCTGCACGCATCTGACGGAACTTCTGGGGCCGGTGGCGACTACTTTTTTTCAAACGGTCTATGGCCAGCATTACGACCAGGAAGACGCCAAGCCGCCGGACGAACGGGAAACCCCGCCGGTGCTGAACACCTGCCACGCCCTGGCCAGCGATAGCCCAGTGGTGAAAAAACGCTGGCCACGGGCCTATACGGGGAGGGATCAAGAAGCCGATGCGCAACACCGGCCGCTGGTGGATAATTGTTTGACCTGATTGCGCGCGTTTTAGGCGCTCTAGGGTCGTTGCAACGCAGCTTCCACCGTATCGCGCGTTTCGTGCCCACACAGGATCTCGATCAGGGTCAGGGCAAAGTCCATAGATGCGCCGGGACCGCGCGAAGTAATGAACGTCCCGTCCCGCACCACCGCAGCGCTGCTTAATCGAATGCCAGCCTGATCGGCCTGGTCATCGAGAATGCCTGGGTAGGCGGTCGCCTCGCGATTTTTCAGCAGACCCGCGCTGGCCAACACTTTCGGCGCAGCGCAGATGGCGGCCACATAGCGGCCCTGTTCCGACATGCGCCGCAGCAATGCAGCGATACGTTGATCGGCTTCCAAGCGTTGCGCGCCACCCAGGCCGCCGGGCAGGACCACCAAATCAAAATCCCGATCCAGCACT
>JAGRHM010000693.1 GCA_020445005.1 Candidatus Competibacteraceae bacterium
CATCATGGCCGATGGCATAAGACCTGCTCTTTAAGCATCTAAAGGGGCGATGCGGGTAGCAATCCGCGATGCGCCGTTCCTTTCGCGATCCACACCCGAGTCAGGAGCCATCACGGTGAATCGAGTCAACGCCTTGTATTCGTCGAATCCGAGCGATTACCGGAAATACACGCTCCAGGAAGCGGCCCGGAAGAAGACCCCCACCGAGACGACCGCCGTCGCCCTGAGCGACCGCGTCACTCTTTCCCCCGAAGCCATCCGGCAAGCCGCAAGACCGTCCACACCGTTGGAAGATCCGATCATGCACTTACGTTCGGCAAACTCGGGGATTTATGATCGGCGCTCGTTACAATTCCGGCGTTAGGTGACCTCCAAAAAGGGAACGTTTTTAACGTCAAACACAATCCATTCCGGCTTGAATGGGCACTCATTGGGCGGTCCCAACCCCTATCATCAACCGTCGAAGTCCTTGGGGGGCTTAATTTTCCTAATCACCGGTAGGTAAATGATTTCAAATTTAAAAACTCATTGGAGAATGATAAGTCATGGCTGAAACGAGTTCGCCCCAAAGCGTGATTGATTGGACGGAAGCCGACCGCTTGAGTTTTACACGGCGCTGGAACGATGCCAACGCCTTCAATCTCATGCGCCGTAATGCGGGCTTCAAGGAGTATCAAACGATTCGTCAGCGGGCTTTTTTCTATGACTGGTTCGATCAAATTCGCGAAGTGCAAGGCCATGAGATTCTTTGGCCCGCCGCGGCCTGGATCGTGGCCATGCAAATGAGCAATGTTGAAAATTTGTTGAAGAATCTGTTCATTCCCGATGCCATGAAGCCCTTTGCCAAAGAAGGCAATAAAGCCATTTTCGAGGATGTGTTTCCGCGCTTGGCGGACGTCTTCGAGCGTGGCCTTAAGGGCAAGCCGCTGAAGGGTAAGGAAGCGGAGAACTGGGATAACGAGACCCTCCGCCATGAGCAATTCGATGTCGTGCAACCGATTTATCAAAAACATATTCGGCTCACTCCCGATTTGAAGGAGGAATTGCTGAAGATGGCCAGTGGTTCAGGACTTTATGTGTTCGGCGGCTTGGCCATCGGCGGAGCGCTGGATTTCAAAGGCGACATCCTCAAGGCGCAAGACCGCTTCCATCATGGGAGCAAAGTCGTCACGGCCTTTTACCAGCGCTTCAAGGCAGCCATCGACGCCAGTCGCAAACGCCGTCAACAGGCCAAACCGGACCCGAGCGCCGGTGGACGGATCGCGTTTAAGCCCTAATCATGGGTTTTGCTGACCCGCCTCTCGTTAGGTCCGCATCGTGTTCGTACACCGATGCCCGCCCCTCGGCTTCAGCGTCTTGCAGAGTGCGGGCCGTGTCCGCCAGAAGGGTCCCGGCTTCATCCTACGCCCAGGCCTGTTGCCGCCGTTCGATGTCGGCAAAATCCACGCTGTACAGGATCAGCCGGGCGGAATGCAGACCGCCCAGGTGTTCCCGAATCGTTTCGTTGATGATCCGGTCATACGGGATCGTGGATTCCCAGCTCATGCCGCCAATCAGGCCGAGGGTTTTCATCGCGATACTCTATCCGCATGATCCCGTCGCGGTTCGGACACTGCCCGGAGGGCCGGGGCCGGTTTTGATAACGCGCGCTGCCAGTACACCACGCCCGGCAACGGGTTGGCGTAATAGGGCGTGCACCGCTGGAAGCCCAGGGTTTCATAAATCCGCATCGCGCGCTCCAGCGTGTCCAGGGTATCCAGGCGCATGACGGCATAGCCCATGGCCGTTGCTTCGTTGACGATGTGCATCGCCAGTCGGTAGCCAAGCCCTTGCCCGCGATACGCGGGCCGGACAAACAACCGCTTCATCTCGCAAACTCCATCTTCCAGCGGCCGCAACGCCACACAGCCGGCGGCATCGGTTCCTTCCATAGCCAGCAGTAACCGGCCACTGGGCGACGCATAGCGGCCCGGCAGGGTGGCCAGTTCCTCGGCAAAACCCTGGAAACAGAGATCCACCCCAAGGAACTGTTCATACTCACGGAACAACGTCCGCACGATTTCCAAGTCCTCTGCGGTTTGCGCTTCAAGCAGGTTTATAATATTGCGCTCAGATCGCCTGGCCCGTCCCACCGCCACAACGACGCCGCCAGGGCAATGCCGCTGCCACTGGCGCAGAACAACACCAGTTCCCCCGGTTGTGGGCCTTTCCCCTGCGCGATGGCGTCGTCCAGCGCCATCGGGATACAGGCGGAGCCGGTATAGCCATAGCGATCCATGATCCAATGCGTCTTGGTCAGCGGTTGCCCCAAGGCCGCCATCGTCGCCTCGATGCTGCGCAAGTTGACCTGCGTGAAGTAATAGCGATCCACGTCATCGGGTTGCAGGCGGGTTCCGTTCGTCCGGCTCGCCTTGGCGAGTAACCCCTCGATCAGCGGCGGCCACTGTTCGACGTTGAAGGCCGCCGGGAAGGGGCGCACGAACTGCACAACGGGTGGGCCGGATTGGGCGACGTGTGCCGCCGTCGCCGGGCGGAAGGTTCCCCCGGTGTAGATGCCCAGGGCATCATGGTATTCGCCCGCCGCCGCCGTGACCGTGGCCAGCCATCCCGGCGCGGTTCCCGTGCCCACCAGCACTGCCCCGGCGCCATCGGCAAACAGGGTGGCGGTTTTCTTGTC
>JAGRHM010000694.1 GCA_020445005.1 Candidatus Competibacteraceae bacterium
AATTAGATCAGTTGAAGCACTAGTGAAGCCGTCATCGAGGAACTTGAAGGAAGCTCGTTTCCCGGCAAAACCGACGCACTTAAACTCATTGAAATGCAAGAATGAACCACCTGGCTATTGTACGCCGTCCTCATCGACCTGACCGACACGGTCGCCGAAGACTCCATCCTCGATCCGATCCGCTATTTGGCGGACGAACCCCGTGAACTGGGCATCCTGAAACGACCCCGTAAACGATCTCGCCAGAAAAACCCTCCTGAACCGCCTCCTATTTCCTCAAATTGTCCCTTGACAATCCATGAAATAGCCTAACTTGTAAGCAATGCCCTTAACCCTCAAAACTTAGCGCTTTAGCACGTTAATGACCTGCTCGTCTGCTCGGCATCCTGGTTTTTTCGGACTCAAGCGTCAATTCCTGCTCTGGATCGGCGTGATTTACCTGATTACTGGCTTGGGTGCGCTGGTATTGTTTGCCTGGGTCCTGCACGGCGTGACCCGGCAACTCGGCGAAGATTTCGCTATTCAATATGTCTTGCGCCAGAAAGACCGTCTGCTGGGGCCCATTCAGCGCGAACTGGCGCTGGCGCGGAAACTGGCGGATTCACCGCTGCTTAAACACTGGGCGCGGGATGAATCTGATCCTGTCCTTCGGGCTGCCGCCTTGGCCGAGCTGGACAGTTACCGACGCTACTTTGCTGATCGCAGCTATTTCATCGCGCTTGATGCATCGAAACACTTCTACTTCAACGATGCTACCGATGCCTATCGGAGCCGGGAACAAGGTCACACACTGGACCCGGATTTGCCGAGTGATTCCTGGTACTTCGCGTCGATAGCGGGGACAGCGGATTTTAACCTGAATGTCAACTACGACACGTCGTTGGATATCTACAAACTGTGGTTCAATGTCATCATCCGTAATGGCGAGGAAAAGCTTGGCGTTGGCGGCACCGGCCTGGAACTGGATCGCTTCATCCAGACGGCGCTGAGTGAGGATCGCCAAGGAGTAAACACTATACTCCTGGATCAGGATGGCGCCATCAAGGCGCATCGTAACCGCGCCTACATTGATTTCAATACGGTCGCCAAAGGCCAGGCAGAACGCAACACCCTCTATCGGTTACTGGCCTCGCCGGAGGAGCGAACCCTGCTTAGCGAACGGCTAGAGCAACTCCGCTATAACCAGCTTCCAGTCACCGTCTTGCGATTGACGGTTGAAGGTCAGCCTTATCTGGCGGCTATCGCTTACCTGACTGAAATTGACTGGTTCGTGGTGGCGCTAGTCGATACCGCCCATGTTTACAGCGTCTGGCAATTCACGCCGTTCGCCATCCTGCTCGCATTCTCGCTATTGGCGCTGGCAGTCGCGATCACCCTGTTGCTTAACCGATGGGTGCTCAATCCGCTGGCCCGGTTGCATCACTCCACACAAGCGGTCGCCGCTGGCGATTACCGGCAACTGGCCATCGTCGACAACCACAATGAAATCGGCGCCTTAACCAGCGCCTTCAATGCGATGACCTTGACCGTGCGCCAACACACCGAACAGCTTGAACACCGGGTCGAAGAGCGCACCCGGGAACTCCAGCAAGCGCACCAGGCGCTGGCGACCACGCATCGTCAGGTGCTCGACAGCATCGAGTATGCCCAACTGATCCAGCAGGCGATGTTGCCGACGCCTGAAGTGTTGAAACAGGCGCTGGAGGATTATTTTCTGATCTGGAACCCCCGCGATCTGGTCGGCGGCGATTTTTATTATTGCCGGATTGATGAGCGAGGTGGGCTACTGGCAGTGATCGATTGCACCGGCCACGGCGTCCCTGGAGCGTTCATGACGATGGCGGTTAATGCCGTGTTGAACCATGTGACCAGCGCCCTCTGCGCCGACGATCCAGCCCGGATTTTGCGCGAAGTTAACCGCCTGCTGCGCGCTACGCTGAACCAGAACGATCGGGGAGAAGCTTTCGAAAATGGTCTCGATGTCGGAATTTGTTACCGGTTCTGGTCGAAACAAGAACTATGCTTTGCTGGAGCGCAGTTTAATTTGTTCTGTCAGGATGCTGGGGAAACGCCTCTGATGATGATTGCCGGCGATAGCCACAGTCTGGGTTACCGTCGCTCCGATCCGGACTGGACCTTCAGGAATCACTGGATCGAAGCGCCGCCG
>JAGRHM010000016.1 GCA_020445005.1 Candidatus Competibacteraceae bacterium
GCTGCGCTTTTGCCCGACCTACAGTGTGGGTTCTACTGGGCGATCCCCGGTTGTTAAGCAAGTCTTATGGACGGACTTTTCTGGATAGCCTGCCACCGATGCCGCGCACCAAAAAATTGGAGCGGGTGCAGTCGTTTTTCAACGACTGAACGATCAGATTGACGCTTGGCGGATTCTGCTTTGCTCCAGCCACAACCGATCCCGCAATCCTGACGAGCGCCGCAGTCGTCGCTCCACCGCCGCCTCAAACACCTCCGGTGCTCCATAAAACACCGCCTGCTGTTTAGCGCGCGTCAGCGCCGTATAAATCAGCTCCCGGCTTAATACCGGTGAGGGTTCGTTCGGCGTCACGACCAATATCCGTTCAAACTCCGATCCCTGGCTTTTATGCACGGTCATCGCATAGACCGTCTCATGCTCCGGCAAGCGCGCCGGGGCGAAACTGCGCAGCGCGCCATCGTTGCCCAGGAAGAATACCTTCATCCGTTCCGGCTCCTCCAGGTCTGGTAAGGTAATGCCAATGTCGCCATTAAATAACCGCAAGTTGTAATCGTTGCGAATCACCATGACCGGCCGGCCCGAATACCAGGCTTGTCGATGATCAATCAATCCATGCTTGTGCAGGATGGCTTCGCATAAGAGGTTGAGCGCCTCCACCCCAAACGGCCCGCTACGCACCGCGCACAGTACGCGGAATCGGTTGAATTCCTGGAAAACTGTTTCTGGAGTAGCGCCGGTCCGCACTGCGTCCAGATAGGACGCAAACCCGGCGGCGACCGGTTCCGCCAGTTGTTCCGGCAGTTCATCCGCCTGGGTTAATGTGCGCCAATCGATGTCTTCATAGCGACCGTCCAATAACGTCGCGGTTTCCACCGCCCGGCCCCGATTTACCGCCTGCGCCAGTGCGCCGATGCCGCTGGCGGCGCTGAAGCGGTAGCTGTGCCGTAACAACACAATGGCGTCGACCAGAGAGGATGATGACTCTTTGCCGCGCGGCAGCGATTCACCAGTCAGGGCGCTCAGCCGGGTTTGAAATTCCGGGGAAAACCGCCCTGCGCCCATGCAGAGATCGCCGAGCACCGACCCGGCCTCGACCGAGGCCAGTTGATCCTTGTCGCCCAGCAGGATCAGTCGCGTCGAAGGTAACAAGGCATCGACCGTTTTAGCCAACAGCGCCAGGCCGACCATCGACACCTCATCCACGACCAGCACATCCAGAGGCAATGGATTATCGCCGTTATAGCGGAAATAAACAGAATCGGGTCGGCTGCCCAGCAAGCGGTGCAGCGTGGAGGCCTCCTCAGGAATTTGCGCCGCCTGATCGTTCGATAAACCCAGTCCCGGTTTGGCGGCGCGAATCGACTCCTGCATCCGCGCCGCCGCCTTACCGGTGGGCGCGGCCAGCGCAATGCGCAAAGGCCGGTCGGTCTGCCCGGTCAGTAGCGCCAGGATGCGCAAGACCGTACTGGTTTTCCCGGTGCCGGGACCGCCAGAGATCACGCAGACCCGTTTCAGTGTCGCCACCACCGCTGCAATCTTTTGCCAATCGGGTCCGGTCAATGTGGAATGGCGCGGAAACAGTCGGTCGAGATCGGCGCGCAAGCGGTTTTCATCCACCGGCGCCGGTGCTTCCCTGGCCCGCTGTAACAGATCGCGCCCCAGGCGCTGTTCATAGCGCCAGTAACGGTAGAGATAGAGCCGCCCTCGGCGATCCAGCACCAGGGGTTGACGTTGACCGGGCTGACCCACGACCGAAGTGGCGCGCAAGGCGTCCAGCCATTCATGTGCGGGAGGCAAGGTGAATGCTGCGGGCGCCTCCGCCTTGTCGGTCATGATCCGCCAGCGCCGCGCCCACTGCCGCAGATTAACGCAAATATCGCCTTGCCCGGTGGCGTGACTGGCCAGCGCCGCGGCCAACGCCAGTTCCGGTGAAGCGTCGCCAGCCAACCGTTCCATGAAGCGTGCGAAATGCCAATCCAGATCAGTCAGCATGCCTAATCCGTGGAGAATGGGCAGCGCGTTGTCCATTGCAGCGGCGCTGTCCAAAACCTCAATCCTCCGGGTCGATGCCCATAGCCCGCAGACGCTGCGCCAGCCGTTCCGCGCGCTGGCGTTCCTGTTCGGCTTGGGATTGCGCCTGTTCCGCGCGCTGGCGTTCCTGTTCGGCCTGGGATTGCGCCTGTTCCGCGCGCTGGCGTTCCTGTTGGACGCGCCGTCGTTCGCGCAACGCGGTTTCCTCTGGTCCAAGCACCAGTGTCCCGTCCGCTTCGAAGTATCGCAGTTGCCCATCCACAACTCCCAGGTAAAGCTCCATGACTTCGCTCCAGCGCCAGCCCCGCTCGTCGGTCGGGATGGCCTGGTACCAGGCGCCGACCAGGCGAAAGCCGGCGAATTCCTCAGTAATCGGCGAAAACCAGAAATACTCCGGAGTGCGGAACATCGTCTGATACAGACGTTTTTTCTCGGTCCGATCCACCTCCGCCGTGGCGCTGGACAGCAGTTCGATGATTAGATCCGGATAACGCCCTTCTTCTTCCCAAACGACCCAGGAGGTGCGTGGTCGCGGATCGACATCTCGCACCAGAAAGAAATCCGGTCCGCGAAATTTTCGAGTTCGCAGTTGTTCATGCGCATAGTACACAGTCAGATTGGCGCCAACAAAAAAGTCGGGACGTTCCCGCCACTGCCATTCCAGATGACTGACCAGCAGAGCGAGTTGTCGATAGTGTTGGGTACTTTCCATTTCCGGTTCATCACTGAGCAACTCCCGGGCATCCGGCATTTGCTCAGCCAGTTGTTGCGCGGTCACGATCATCGTCACCCCTCCATCATCGGCCCCGTGCGCGAGGCGACGTCATAATTCAAGATCATAAAGCCCATTACCTCTAACTGGTTACAATTATAGACTAGACCCATTTGCAAGGCGTGCTCCATCGATCATCCAGGATTTACGCCAAGGACTGGACCGCGCGCCGCCACCGGATAGCTGGAGGAGAACCGCCCGATTTGCTAAACTGCGCGCCAATTCAAAAAAACCGGTCGATTTCACGCCGCATCCAGGGAGCGGTTTTCGCCGCTCCTTTCTTATGCGCGTCTGTTTTGGAGGCATCCCTTGAGGAAATCCGCGATTCTGGCCCTGGAAGACGGTAGCCTGTTCCGGGGCGAATCCATTGGCGCCGATGGCCACGCCCAGGGCGAAGTGGTGTTCAATACCGCGATCACCGGCTATCAGGAAATTCTGACCGACCCTTCCTATTGCCGACAAATCATCACCCTGACCTACCCGCATATCGGCAATGTGGGAACCAATCGCGGCGACGAAGAAGCTGCTGACATTTACGCCAGCGGCCTGATCGTGCGCGATTGCCCGCGCGCGCCGAGTAACTGGCGAAATCAGCAATCTCTGGACGGCTATTTGCGTGAGCGCGGCGTTGTAGCCCTGGCCGGTATCGACACTCGCCGACTGACCCGGCTGCTGCGCGAGAATGGCGCGCAAAACGGCTGCATTATGGCTGGAGACGCCCTTGATACGGAACAGGCCCTGCGCCTAGCCCGCGAATTCCCCGGACTCAAAGGCATGGATCTGGCCAAAGTCGTCAGCGTCGCCGCGCCCTACGCCTGGCATGAGGGTGGGTGGCGACTGCATAGCAACGATTTTCCCACGGTCGCTGACACCCGTTACCATGTGGTGGCTTGCGATTACGGCGTCAAGCGCAATATCCTGCGGCTGTTGGCTGACCAGGGTTGCCGGTTAACCGTCGTTCCCGCGCAAACCTCTGCTTCCACTATCATGGCGCTGCAGCCCGACGGCGTGTTCCTATCTAATGGCCCCGGCGATCCAGAACCTTGCGACTACGCCATTGCGGCGATCCGCGAACTGCTGGACATTGGCGTTCCCCTGTTCGGGATTTGCCTCGGCCACCAATTGCTGGGGCTGGCCAGCGGCGCACGCACCGTGAAAATGAAATTCGGCCATCACGGCGGCAACCACCCCGTTCTGGACCTGGATACGCACCGGGTCATGATCAGCAGCCAGAATCACGGTT
>JAGRHM010000695.1:0-1427 GCA_020445005.1 Candidatus Competibacteraceae bacterium
GATGATAGCGAACGACTTTGCGACCACTTATGCCTTAAGCGATCCGTTTTTCCGCGCCAAACAACCCTACAATATCTACGAGTCGTCTCGCGGGGCCATCCGCTACCATAGCCATGAGATCGTCAGTATCGAGCGCCAAGGCAATCTGGCCAAGGTGAAGATCAAATTTGATGCTTCGGTGCCGGAATTCGAAGTTCGTGGCCATAAGATCAGTCAACCGCGGAAAACCTTCGAAAATACGGAAACATGGTTGTTTCTGGGTGATGACTGGTACCGCGAATATTACGATCAAACCAACGAGATTCGCTTTACCCGTTACTAAGCGATGCGTTAGGACTCCACAGGACTCCACGGTTTTAATTCTCCATGATGTTGGGTTATTGGCGCCTGCTCCCGCCCTTTATCGGGCGGGAATTGCGTGAACAATATGCGGGTTCATTGCTGGGCGTGGTATGGAGTCTGCTGCAACCCTTATTGTTTATTTTGTTGTACTGGTGGGTGTTCGCCGCGGTGCTGCGCACCCGTTTCCCCCAGAACTCTGCATTTGCGGATACGCCCTTCATTGTTTTTCTGCTGTCCGCGCTGCTTCCGTGGTTTGCCTGGCAGGAAGGATTGAGCCGCGCCGCGAGCGCCATCATTGGTCGCCGCGACATGGTGCGCAAAGTCCATTTTCCAGCTCAGGTGTTTCCGTTGGCCGCCGCCGCCGCCGCTTATGTGGTGCATGGCATCGGTTATAGCCTGTTTTTGCTCGCGCTTGCCTTGTGGCAAGGTGGATTGTCGGCAGCCGCGGTCGGTACGGTTTTCATGCTGTTGACCTTGCAATTCGCGGTCACTGCTGGATTGGGTTTGCTGCTGGCCGCCTTTACGGTCTATCTGCGCGATACGGCGCAGATGCTGGGTCTAGTTCTAACCGCCCTGTTCTACACCGCCCCCATTCTCTATCCGTTGACCCTGGTGCCGGAAGGTTTTCACGGGCTGGTTCATCTCAATCCGTTCACCGCCTTTGCCGAAGCCTATCACCGTGCCATATTGACTAACATCTGGCCCGAACCCACGATGATCGCTGGGCTGCTGCTGTTCGCCGCCAGCGCATTAAGCTTGGGCGCTTATGTCTTTCGGCGACTTGAACCTGGCTTCGCCGATGTGTTGTAGGAGCCGCTTATTCACCTGCTGATCCTGCACATTGCCTATGTCTTCGGCGGCGCTGAGCGGACGACCGCTAATCTACTCGGTCATCTTGACCGGGATAAGATCAGGCAAATTACGTTGGCGGCCCCGGCGGTATTGCGCCCCTGTCTCCCGGAAACCTGGGACCGTTTTGTTGATACCGCGCAGTATGCATTGGATGGCGGTTTTACCACGCCGGGATCGCTGTATCAGCAAGCACAGGCAACCGGTGAGCTGTTGCGCGAACTGCAACCGGATGT
>JAGRHM010000695.1:1651-3048 GCA_020445005.1 Candidatus Competibacteraceae bacterium
TTGCGTCAGCGATTTTTCACGCCACTCCAGCGCACCGTCACCATCCCGAATGGCATTGACCTGGAAAGTGTGGCGACTCTCTCGCGTGAACCGGCTTCGGAACTGAACGATCTGGAGAACGTAAAAATACCGATCGTCTGCGCTATCGCCCGATTGGCGCCAGAGAAAAATCTTGGATTGTTGCTCGATGCATTTCGGCGAGTGCAGGCGAGGCAACCTGCCCTGTTACTGGTCCTCGGCGATGGACCCGAACGGATCGCGCTGGAAACACGGATTGTCGAATGGGGATTGGGTGACTCGGTGCGACTGCTGGGCCATCGCGATAACATCTATCCTTACCTGCGCTGCGCTGATGTGTTTATCCACACCTGTCAGTTCGAGGGCTTTGGTTATACTCTGCTGGAAGCGCTGACCTGCGGCGCGGCGGTAGTCTCCACCGACTGCCCGTATGGTCCCCGGGAAATTCTCGGCGACAGTGAATATGGCTTGCTCGTCCAACCGGATGATCCAGCAGCGCTTGCCGAGGCCATTCTTTACCTGCTGAACCATGCTGATCAACGAAAAACATTGGTAACGCATGGCTTGGAGCGGGCCAGGCAATTATCCATCGAAACCATGGTGAGGGCTTATGAGCGCGTATTTATTGATCTGGCGACCTCCGCTTAGCCGCGCCGATCGTGCGTTATTGCCATGAACAGCACAAAGCCTGCTCTGCGGATCAGTAACTTGAGCAAAGCTTACCGGCTCTATGATCAGCCCATTGACCGGCTCAAGGAACTGTTGTTTCGGCAGCGGCGTCATAGCGATTTTGTGGCTCTGCGCGAAGTCAATTTCGACTTGCCACATGGATGCACTCTAGGAGTGGTCGGCAATAACGGTGCGGGTAAAAGTACGTTGCTGCAAATGATTGCCGGTACGCTGACGCCGACTACAGGAACGATTGAGCGCGATGGAACCGTACTGGGGTTGTTGGAGCTCGGCGTGGGCTTTCACGCGGAATTCACCGGACGGCAAAATATCTTTCTGTATGGCGATGTGCTCGGTCTGCCGCGACGCTTGGTGCAAGCCGCTTTCGACGAGATTGTGGCTTTCGCCGAGCTGGAATCCTTCATTGACCGACCGTTGAAGACCTATTCCACCGGGATGCGGATGCGCCTGGCTTTCTCGCTTATTGCTTCCCTGGACCCGGATATTCTCATCGTTGATGAGGCGCTGTCGGTCGGCGATGTCTACTTCCAGAAGAAATGCATCGACCGGATGATGGAATTTCGCAATCGGGGACGCGCTATCCTTTTTTGCTCCCATAGCCTGTACCAAATCAGCATGTTTTGCGATGAAACATTGTGGTTGGAAGAGGGGCGGGTTCGCCAGCATGGCCAGACCAGCCGGGTGTTGCC
>JAGRHM010000695.1:3099-11761 GCA_020445005.1 Candidatus Competibacteraceae bacterium
GATGCCCGCCCGGAAATGCCGGCGCGCATCGTCAGCCTGGAACTGCTGAATGCGCTACCCTGTCGGCGGGGGGATAATCTCTGTTTCCGGCTGGAACTGGAATGCGTCCGAGATGACTTGCCCTATCATTTAACGCTGTCGATCAAGATGGATGACGGGCGTGGCGTCTACGTTACCGGAACTCACCTGGCCGGGCGCCCGCCTTTACTAGGCAAGCGCCGCGAGGTGCGGATCACCTATCCAAAAGCGCCGCTGCTGGGCGGTCTGTACAGCGCCCACGCCCGCATCTTTGATGACCAGGGATTGATGGTCTATCACGAGAAAATTTTGCCAGAACTGGAAGTGCGCAAGGATTCGCGTGAGCTGGGTATCTGTTATCTGGAAAATGTCTGGGAGATTGCCTGATCGACGCACGATCAGAAAATATCCAGATCACCCATTGTGTAATACAGTTCCTCGCGGACTGTCGCGGTGCGGAGCGGTAATCGCCAGATCATATTCGCCGCCACCACTTCGGTGGGTTCCAGGACGCCGTCCACGGTTTCACGCCAGCCAGATGGCAGCCAGATTTCGACGGCCTGCAAACCGATGGCGCCAGCTACACGATCCAGGGCACGCAGCGCCGGTTTCAGCCAGTGGCGCGCGACCAGCAAGTCGACCACGCGCAACCGGTTTTCGATCGGCTGGACGACCGCCCAGCCAAACCGGAGTCCCGCCAGTTGCAATCCGAGCAGCTGATAACGATGGTGGGGGTGGCGGGCGTACCGCCAGTCCAGATAGGCGCGGTCGCGCGCCAGCGCCAGCGGCAAAGTGGACGCCTGTTCAGTCCAGAAGGCGTCCAGCCACCCATCGTTCCAGTCCAGCGCGCGCGTTCCAGGTAGGGGTAACCGCCGTTTACTGACCGGACGGGACAAGCAGACAGTTCGCTCCACCTCTTCGTAAACCCCGGCATATTCGCCGAGCCGGAAGGGGCGTCGTCCGGGAAAACCGTAAGCGAACGCCTCTGGCCAGCGTTGTGCTATCTCCTCCAGCAATTCCCGCGCGAGCCGGGTAAACAGATTGCGCTGGCCCAGTTGCCAGCGTGCAGCGGGATGCACCATCACATCGCAAATCTGCAAGAACGGCAAGTACCGCCCCTGTCGCCAGCCGCGCAGGGCGATTGCACCAGCATGTCCGACTAAACGGCCATCACTATCGAACGCCAGCCGCGCGAGGGGCAATGTTAAACCTGCGCCTGTGTATTTCCATCGCCAGTGCGCCTCGGTTAAGCACGCGCCGAATACTTTCCCGAATAATTCGGTAATGGCGATTTCATCGCCGGGACGATAATCACGGGTATGATAACTAGGGTGATGACCGGGCGACATAGCGGGTCTCCCACCGGAAAAACGAGAGCTTTTATAACGTTGCTAAGCCCTTGCCAGCGACTGGAAACATTGCTGAATGGCCGTGCGATCCCGTCCACTGAAGCCAAAGACTCGATAGACATAATCATCCTGAATAATCAGGCCATGCCGACGGTAAAAGGCCAGCACGGAACGCTTGAGCGCTGCATGATCGTATCGTTGAGCCATGTACTCCTTCTCCTCGGCCGCGCTGGCGTCATAGTAAACATGGTTATGGATGACGCGCGCCGTTGGACAGTTCACCAGCCGGTAGCCGAGCTTTTTAACATTCAGGGAAAAGTCATTATCTTCAAAAGCGTTTTCGAACTCATCGCAGATCGAGGTTTGTTCATAGACTTCGCGCCGGTACAGGGTGGCGCCGCCGGCGATCCAGTCACAGTCCTGCCGCTCCAGAGTGGTCAGATTATCCGCTGACTTCCAGGCATCGATCAGGGAAAATTCCACGAACCCCTCATGGAAGCGTGCCAGGCCGCCGTTGTACTGAATTTTGCCGTCGGGGAAAATCACCTTGGAACAAACGCCGCCAATAGCGGGATCTTCTTCGGCGCGGGCAATCAGTTCCTCAATCCACCCTGGAGTAACGATAATGTCATTGTCGAGGGTGATTACATTATCCCCTTCCGCGTAGGCGATCGCCTGTTTGCGTCCGCCTGGGCAGCCCAGATTTTTAGGAGAAAAATACAAACGCACGACCGGATCACGGGAAAAATGGCGCTCAAGCGTTTCGACGGTTTCCCGGCTGGAGGCGTTGTCAAACAGGATAATTTCATAGTCGCCGCGCAGATGCTGCTTCAACGTCTCAATGCAACGCAGCGTGTGTTCCATTTTGTTGAAGGACAGCACGACGATGGAAATTTTATGTATGAACTCTCCGCTCCGCACGGCGGCTCGTAATTCCGTCATCTGCCGGGCTTGTTCAGCAAGCGCCTGTTGATGATCCGCGAGCGCCGAAGAAATCTGCGCCGGATAAATGCGATGGTGATACAACGCATCGTTGATATAGCCAAAACCGGTTGGGTAGCGGAAAGCGTAACGCAGAGCGAAATCATAATCCTGTACCGCATCAAATCGCGCATCATGCCAGCCGACTTCGAGAAACGCCTCGCGGCGCACTACCTTCAAATGGTCAGTGAACATGCCAATCAACAATTCCCGTAAATAATTATCACGGCGTCGATTGACAAAGGTGACCCGTTCAATGTTCTCGCCCTGCTCATTGACGTTGATGCGATCCGAAAAGAAATAGCCCAAATCCGGATGCGCCTTGATCGCTTCAACAACTTTGCGCAGAGCAAAAGGCGGCAGGTAATCATCACAGTCCAGGAACGCGATGTAATCGCCTTGAGTGTGAAGAACGGCATCGTTCAGCGTGGCGGAAATCCCCTGGTTATCTGTATGATAGAACACCTTAAGTCGTTGGTATCGCTGGTCAAGATCACGCAGAATCTCGCCAACCGCTGGTTCCGAGGAAAAATCGTCGACAGCCACCACCTCATAGCGATCGTAATCCTGGACCAGTGCGCTTTCCAGCGCCTGACGCAGGAAAGTCGAACGGTTGTAGACCGGTACAATGATGCTGATCATGGGTGGGGTTGCCGCGCGGCGCCGAGTGGTGAGCGACCGCTGCAAAATGCCCAGGCGATACAGCAGGCGCTTGATGCGAAACTGCGCCGGTTTTGGCACAAAGCGCCGCACCATGTGCTGAAACAGCGTCTTTGCCCGTTTCATCACACCCGGTTCGTAGCTTGCGCCAACGATAAAGTCGCGCGTTGTGTAAAGCCGAACTAGCAAACGCCAGCCTTTACTGTTATAAATACGCGACAGTGTTGCCGCAAGTTGAGCATTCTCCTGTTCGCAAGCCCGTAGTTTTTCCATGGTCTCATTTTGTTGATCAAGCAATGGCTTATGTTCATTATGGAGCAATTGCTCGTGCTCATTGAACAGTTGCTTATGTTCATTGATCAGTTGCTGATGCTCATTGCGCAATTGCTCATGTGTATTAGCCAGCTGCCGATGTTCATTTTCCAGGCGAGCTAGTTCCGTCTTTACTTTGAGGAATTCACCATCCAGGCGCAGATTTTTGAATTCAAGTTCTGTTTTGCTGACCATCAGTTCAGAGGCGGTCATGGACAGACGGCCAATGATTTCATAAACGCTGTACAGTGTTTCGTCGGTGTAGTGCGCATGGTGTTTATCAAGGATGCGCTGATACTGGCGTCGATCGCATTCGGCATTTGCGCCGGTTGCGGCGTGGGTGATTTGTTCGACCGCGCTCCACTGGTTATAAATACAGGTCGTTTCAGCGAGATGGGCAAAGCGATAGGTACGGCTTAACCGGATCAGCAGATCCCAGTCTTCATAGAGATCGAAGGCAGGATCAAACGTGCCGGCTTCAGCGAAGGTCTCCCGACGAAAAAGCAGACAAATGAGAGGGATATAATTCAGAAACAGCAAGAGCGCCGGGTGGAAATCATAGGTAATAAAGGGACGGGCCGCGACAATAGCATAGGAGTCGGTCGCCGCATCATGGGCCAGAATATGAATTTTGCAATCCGAGTACGCTACCGCGAGTTGCGTCGTGCTCAGCATGCGGTAGAGCGAAGCGATATGTTCGGGCAGGAACTCATCATCATCATCCAGGAAGCCAATATAAGCGCCCTGCGCTTGAGCGATGCCCTGGTTGCCGGCGTTAGCGCGGCCGACATTCTGTTGAAGTTGTAGCGCGCTTAACGCGACATCGCCAAGTACGGTCTGTAATGTATGCAGATCAAGGGGGGCGCCGCCATCGTTGATGACCACCGCTTCAAGCGGTCGATACGTTTGAGTGGCGATGCTGGCCAAGGCGCGCGTCAGGAATTGAGGACGATTCTTGGTGCGGACAACGATGGAGATCAACGGATTTTCAGTCATGGAGAGTATTCTTGGTTTCAGGCAAGGTTGCCCTGGGAAAGGCAAAGAGGAATTAATATCTTACCACCATCGCCAACCGTGTCGGTTGAAGAACAGCCTTGCCGCACGCAGGAACAGCCCAGTGTGGCGCCAGCCCTTGCGCGCGGCGTGACCGCCCAAGTGCATAATCTTCATCGCAGGGACGTAGACCAGCCGTGTGTGGCGGGCCAGGCGCAGGCTCAGATCGTAGTCTTCGAAATAGAGAAAATAAGCGGGGTCAAAACCGCCGATGCCTAGCAGCGCATCGCGCCGGGCCAGCATGAAGCAACCGCTGACCAGGGGCGGATCCCAGCAAATGGCGTCGCCAATCCGGTCGCGCAGTTCATAGCGTTCCAAATGAACGCGGAACCGGCGTTTCAGCCAACCAGGCGCGAACCCGCGCAATACCAGATCCAGCACCGTTGGATACGCCCGGCACAGATACTGTCGTTGACCATCCGATCCCCATACCGCCGGCGCCAGCAGTCCTGCCTCGGGATAGGCGGCGAGGAACGACAGTCCCATGCTCAGTGTATCTTCCTCCATCAACACATCAGGATTGAGAATCAAATGGCAATCCAGTCCATGTCGGGTTAACGCCAGATTGTGGCCTGCGCCATAGCCGATGTTGCCATGCCCGCTGAGCAGCGCGACGGTAGCCGGTAACTCTGCAGCATCTATCAACCCCTGCAAGCGGTCGCGCCAGTCCACGCCTGGACCGTTGTCGACCAAGGTTAACCGCGCTTCAACCAGGAAACCGTGTTGCCAGGCATGCATCAAAGCAGCCTGGAGCCGCGCCAGAGTTTCCTTCAATACCGACAAATTCGGCGCATAGGTCACAATGGCAATGCTGAGCCGGTTCACGCGGTTTGATCCAAGTCTGTATCGGTCATACCGATGACCCGTGATCCAGTTGGCGGTCACGCATGGCCTGACGCCATCGCGCTTCGCGCTGGATAGTCGCGGTGGCCTGCTGTTGCGCCTGGGTGATGAGCGCCGTCGTCTGGCCGTCGTGGAGTCGGTGAAAGTAAAGAAATTCGGGAACATGGATAAATGCTGAAGTCGGGTAGCAACTAGCAATTCGCATCAGCATATCGTAGTCTTGGGCGGCATCGAAACGCGGATCGAACTGACCGACCTTGGCGAAGGCGTCGCGGCGGATAAGCTTAAAATGGGTGGCGAACATCCGCTCCAGGTTTTCCCTGAAATAATCCTGACGCGGTAGATGCTCAAAATTAATACGGCTGACTTCGCGATCCTGTTCGTCGATATTGATGCGCCCGGAGTGGGAGTAGACGATCTCGTCACGCCAATAACGCAGGCTGGTTGCGACCGCATCCGGCGTCAGGGCGTCGTCACCGTCGAGAAAACCGATAAGATCGCCGCGCGCTGCGTCCAGGGCGCGGTTCTGGGTGCGCGAAATACCCAGATTCGCCTCATTGGCGAAGACCCTGAGTCGGCTGTCCTGAGCAGCCAGACGTTGCAGGATCGTCTGAACCCGTGGATCGGACGAGGCGTCATCCACGGCAATGACTTCCAGGTTCGGCCAGGTTTGCCCCAGGGCGCTGCGCAGGCAGCACTCCAGATAATCAGCATGGTTGTAAACTGGAACGATAAGGCTGACCAGCGGTTGGTTTGCGGTCGCCCAGTCCGAGGCGATGTCTGGAGCCGCCGGGGGAGGACGCAGGCGACGCAACGCCTGTTTGCCATTTTCGGGGATGTGTCTGAGAAGATAGCCGACTGGGGTTCGGTAGAGGGCGACTCCCCAGCGCCAGGCGTTCTGCGCCAGCCAGGCGGCGTATTGGCCGCGCCTGACGCGCCACCAGCGCGCGCCCCGGCGCAAAGGTTCGGTTAGTCGCCAGGAGCGTGAAGCGATCATCTGGTTGTAACGCGCTTGCCAGGTCTGCTCGTGAGTGACGATCAGGTTTTCCAGTTCCTGGATGCTTGTCAGCAGACCGTTCATTTTGTCGCTGCCTGCGGTGCGGGAAAACGGAACGAATGGCCGGGTGCATTCTAATCCGTTTAACACCCAGTAGGCTTCCGCAGCGATCACTTCGCGCGGCAGGGTATAGGTGCGATAACTGTTGAGCGCCATGACGTGGCGATCATAGTCCTGAACAGTCAACTGGCCTGCGAAGCAGGCGATGGCTTGGCGCTTGCGCTCGACCAGATCGGTAATGTCAAGCAGGCGATTAGGTGATAATGGCGCGCCAATTTCGTAAAACGCCAAATTAACTTCAGCGCCAATCCGCCCTGCGGTTTCCCATGCCGCTAGCCCAAGCGTACGATGATCCGGGTGGATTTCATGCGGCGAGGGCGCGTACAGCCAGCGGGCGCCGACGCGCCGAACGGCGGCCAGCAAGCGATCCACGAGCGGTTCGTCACAGATCAACTCACGGTCGCGGTATTCCCAGAACTCGGGTTGGCCATAGCCGAGTACGGTAGCAGCGGCGCAGCTTTCCGCATGGCGCTGCGCCACATAGTCAGCCCGATCGGGTCGATCGTATCGGGCGCCGCCGCCATCGGTCACAATAATCACGGTGACGGGATCGCCTACAGCGACATGACGCATGATCGCCCCGGCGCAACCAAATACCTCATCATCAGGGTGTGGAGCCAGCGCCAGAACGGGTCCGTTTCCCAGGATACGCACAGCGTGGTACGGTATGAAATCGCTTTCGATGCTCATTGCGGGATTATTCTATGGAACTTATTCAACGATAAACAGAGCAGGCCAGAACCATTATATTCGAGACCTGTCCGGTGTTTTTCCCGGAAAATGGAGATAGACGCGCGAATGATCGCAACTTTTAATGCGCCACAACCCGTACTTGTCACGGGAGGAACTGGTTTTATCGGTCGCCGACTGGTTGCGGCGCTGCTGGCGCGCGGCGCGCAAGTGCGGGTGCTGGTCAGGGATCAGGCCCAATGCTCCAGACCCCACGCTGGAGAGGAGATCGAAAACATATCAGGCGATTTGACTGATAGCGCTAGCCTGACCCAGGCTTGCGCCGGAATGAAAACCATCTTTCATATCGCCGGTTTTGCCCACGCTGATGCCGGTGATACCCCCGAGTTCGCGACCCGGCACTGGGTGGTGAATGCACAGGGGACGTTTGATCTGCTTGATGCAGCGCGGGAAGCAGGAGTAAGGCGCTTTGTGTTTCTAAGCAGCGTCAAAGCAGTCGGTGATCCAGGCTCGCGTTGCGTGGATGAAGGTTGGGATGCGTCGCCGGAAACGCCTTATGGTCAGGCGAAACGGGCTGCTGAGGAGCAGGTGCTGGCGGTAGGGCGCGAATCGGGGATGCATACGGTTAATTTGCGGCCAGCATTGGTTTATGGACCTGGTATGCAGGCTAATTTGTTGCGACTGATCGAAGCCGTGCGCCGGGGCTGGTTGCCGCCATTGCCGGAAACGGGAAACCGCCGTTCGCTGGTGCATGTGGATGATGTGGCGCAAGCATTGTTGCTGGCTGCTAATCATCCTGGCGCGGCGGGGCGAACTTATTTCGTCACAGATGGCCGAGCGTATTCAGGGCGGGAGTTGTATCAACTGATCCGCCAGGCGCTGGGCCGACCGGTTCCAAACTGGGCCGTTCCGGCAAAGGCGTTATGGGGGTTGGCGGAACTGGTCGATAGCGTGCGCTGGATCGTTGGTTATCGCGACCGCAAAGCTCAGGCTATGTTGGATAAGCTTTTGGGCTGGGCTTGCTATAATTCCCACCGGATTACCGATGAGTTGGGCTATCAGCCGGTTTGGGATCTGGAGCGGGCATTGCGAAATGAACTTAAAATTTACCCACAATAGCTGAATTTTGGTATTAGCTGCTACATGAACACGGCTACGTCCACAATTGTCATTGGGAGAAACATAGTCCTACCGTTTGTGTTAGCGGGCCTGGGCGGCGCGCTGCTGACCATAGTTGGATTCCTGCTCTATTACCTCGGCGGGGGATTGGCTAATGACTATCCTCCATTGACGTGGCAAGGTGAACAGATCACGGTGGCGCTTGGACAAGGTCGGCTAGTAGCAGGTGTCCTAGAGATCGAGCCAGTGAATGGCGCAGTACTCATCAAATTTGCTAATCAGACTTTCATGGCCCGTCCTTATGGCAAGCTGGTTTGGAATATCGAAGGCCTTAGCCCTGGCCACGATATTCGTCTGATCTGGTCAGTGCAATCGGATGTAAACGGCCCCAAGCAGACATCACTTTTGTCGGTGCGTCAGCAACACGCGCAGTGGAATTTGCGTGATGAAAAAGAATGGGAAGGTTATGTGGTGAGTTGGGGAATATATATACGCGGCTTATTTACTCAGGCACTGCATA
>JAGRHM010000696.1 GCA_020445005.1 Candidatus Competibacteraceae bacterium
CGCGATGTTCGACTTTCAGGCGATCCGGCCCTCAAACTGCAGGTCTGAGCGAGCGATTTGCCGGTTGATGAAAATACCCAAGGTGTGCGCTAACACTTTTCGGGCGATCCGACTCGTCAAGTGCCAAGTATCCCGCGCCCAGATTTTCTCCAAATGAAACTGCGCGGTGAGCTGACCGATCACGGTTTCGACGAGGCGGCGGGTTCGGGTCAGTTGCTGGACCGCCCATTGGGGCCGTGGATCGGTCATGTTGGCCCGCAAGGGAGTTTGCAACTCGATCCCGGCAGTGGCCAGCTCCTCCTGAACAAAGGCACTGAGGTCGCCCTTATCGCCCATCACCCAGCCGTGAACCCCGGCGGTCAACTCCCAGAGCACCTCGCGCTCATCACCGGTGGCGGAGGTCACCGTCCACGCGGTGATGACCCCGTCGATCGTGATGAGGAGATGACCATGAAGCCCATAATAATATTGCTTTTTTGCAGCACAATACCCCACATCCGCTCCTTCAGGACCCCCCCGACAGCGGGACGCCCGGGCCCATCCGCCCACCGGCATGGGGCAGCCATCTACGAGGTGAATGGGATCGGTCACTGCGCCGAGGTCGATCAACATTTGCTGAGGGAGTCGTTGCTTGATCACCCAGAGATGGGCGGCCTGTTGTGCAAACGTCGTCCGCGATCCTAACTGGGGAAACCAGGACGACCCGTGACGACGGAAGTATTTCCAGAGGCCGACATCGGTATCCAAACCTAAAAACTCGCCGACCACTTCCATCGTGATCACTTCACGATCGCTCAACTTCGGGGCAAAGCCCCGTTGGCGTAAACGGTGATCCCCGAGCAGGGCATTCACGTGTTCATCTACCCAGCAAAATACCCTGATGATAAAGTCTTCAAGTGGCATGGTGGTCTCTTCGCAAGGTTGAGGGAGTCGGTTCCTTTCAGCTTAGCGCCGATCACCATGCCGCTTCACTTCCCCGTGAAAAAGTCGAACATCACGTTAGTTTAGGTCGCGTGCAAGACCATTCATTTGTTCGCCCTTCAAAAGACCGCGTCGATTGCGTTGCCGCATCTCTCCATCCGACAGGTAGCGCAAGATGTGCTCCGTTTTGAACACGCGGCCCAGCTCACGGTTAGCGCGGTAGAAGTGGTTTTTACTGGAGAAGCCATTGAATCGCTTGAGCGCAATGGAAGCGGTGGTGTATCCGGTCTCCAGTGACGCGTAGAACTGTCCCACGCGGTCCCATTGCTCGCTAATCCAGTCGAGATGTAAAGTTCGATCCGGTTGGTTCAACAGGATTCCTGATTAGCAAGATTCTTCAGTCTGCCCTGTTTTGTGCGATCAATCCGGCGCAAACGAGCGCGGCCTTCACACTGGAGTCCGGTCATGCCCATGAATCGCATTCAATTTCAAGCCGGGTTGCCGCTACCCTCGTTTCTTGAGCAGTTTGGTACCGAGACGCCATGCGCAGCGGCGCTGGAAAAGGCCTGTTGGCCGGAAGGCTTTCGCTGTCCCCCTGCGGCCAAGCGGCGCATTATGTGCTGCACAACCGCGGGCGGAAGACCTTTCCCTGCCAGAACTGGCGGATGCGAACCTCCCGGATTGCAGGGACGGTTTTCCAGAGCCCCCCTCTGGCGCTGACCGTCTGGTTTTTAGCGATCTACTTGATCGGTCAGGCCAAAACCGGGCTATCCACCTTGGCGCTGAAACGTCACTTGGGGGTGAGCTATCCGACCGCCTGGCGGATTCAGCACAAACTGATGCAGGCAATGACTGAGCGCGATGCGCAGTACACGCGGTGCGGCGAGGTCTTGGTGGACGACGCTGACGTGGGCGGCGAACGGGTCGGTGGCAAAGCCGGCCGAGGCTCCGAAAACAAGGTCCCTTTTGTCGCGGCGGTTTCCCTGCAGACCGAGGGACATCCGCTCTATACCAACATGACCCCGGTAGCGGGGTTTACCTGTAACGCCCTGACGGACGGGGCCAAAGCTGCCCTGGCCCCCGGCTGTCAGGTGATCGCGGATGGGTTCGCCTGCTTGAGCGGAGTGACGGCTGCCGGGTGCTACCCCCCGGCCATCCTCGTCGGCTTGCGCACACCCCACCAGGTGCCGGAGTTCGGTTGGGTCAATACCCTCTTGGGTCACCTCAAAACCCGCTTCAGCGGCGCTTATCATGCGTTCAATTTCGCCAAATACGGCTCACGCTACCTGGCCGCCTTCGCGTCTCGATTTAACTGGCGCTTTCACCGTGATACCCTTCCTGCCCGCCTACTCGTCGCCGCTGCCGCCATCGGCCCACGGCCTGCCCGGTGCTTCGGCAGGCTGAAGAATCTTGCTAATCAGGACCGGTTTTGACGCCACCCACGGTCAGGGTCACCACCAGCAACAAGCCCAGGATCTCCGCGCCTGAAAGTTGCGACACCTCGACAAAAGCCGGGAAAAAGTTCAGATAGAACAGGAGAGCTTTCGGATCTCCCAGAGTCAGGAACAGGCCGCTCAGGACGCTCGATCGTGGCGAAACCGCTGAGGTCGAGGGTACTCTTCGGCGGCGCAGGATGGCGCGCGACCAGCGCCTATGCCCAGCACGATCAACCCGATCCCGGCGACCGGGTGCAGTACCTCTTTCAGAGGACCCAAGGTTTCGATGAAAACCCGCAGGCTGGGCACCGCCGCCAGAACCAGGATTGTATCCGCGATGACGATCCCGATCACCATCAGGAGACTGTGATGGAAACCGGACGCCAGCGTGCGGGCGACCACCCGAACAGCGCATCATAGAATGACCGAGCGGCGTCGACGTCAGTGGTCATCAACTCATTCCAGCTAAAAGCGCCATGTTTCATTAGAGCGTCGTGCATCGCCATCACCTCGTCGGGTTGGAAACAAAGAAAAAGAGGTAGTGTTTCAGACATGGTTTTTA
>JAGRHM010000697.1 GCA_020445005.1 Candidatus Competibacteraceae bacterium
GGCGCTTTCAGGCGATCCTGCCGCTTAAGGGCAAGATTTTGAATGTGGAAAAGGCCCGTTTTGACAAGATGTTGACTTCTGTTGAAGTCGGAACGCTGATTACCGCGCTCGGGTGCGGAATCGGGCGGGAAGAGTTTAATCCCAATAAGGTGCGTTACCATCGGGTGATTCTGATGACCGACGCAGATGTTGATGGGTCACATATTCGTACTCTTTTATTGACATTTTTTTATCGGCAAATGATGGAGCTGATCGAGCGCGGCCACGTTTACATTGCGCAACCACCGCTTTACAAAGTCAAAAAAGGCAAACAAGAGCAATACGTCAAGGACGATGTCGAGCTTTCCACCTATCTATTACAGACAGCGCTTGAAGGAGCCAGACTGGTGGCGCAGGATGGTGAAACCACTCTGCTGACTAGTGCGGCGCTTGAGGAGCGAGCACGAAGCTACATGACGGTCACGGCGATGATTCAGCGCTTATCCCGTCGTTATGATGGCGCTTTGCTGGAACAACTTATCTACCAACCACCGCTGACTGAAAGCGCATTGCATGATGAATCCTGTCTCAGGGAATGGGCCGCGCGCCTGATCAGGCGGCTTAATGACGGGCAAACCGAACGTTCGACCTATGAAGCAGTCGTTGAGCCGCGTGAAAATGGTGACGATTACAGCATCATCATCACTCGCCGCGCACATAGCATGGTTCGGCAGGTCCGTTTGGCAGCGGAATTTTTTGCTTCCCCGGAATACGCCGCCCTGACGCAGTTCGGCGCTGGGTTAGCCAGCTTTTTTGCACAGGAAGGCGCCGAGGTGCGGCGCGGCGAACGGGCGCAACCGGTCAGCCATTTCCGTGCGGTTATGGACTGGCTGCTTGAGGAAGCCAAGCGTGGGCAACATATCCAGCGCTATAAGGGGTTGGGGGAGATGAACCCGGATCAGCTTTGGGAAACGACCATGAACCCGGAAACCCGCCGCTTGTTGCAAGTGCGCATCGAAGACGCCGTAGCCGCTGATGAGGTGTTCACGACCTTGATGGGCGATCAGGTGGAGCCGCGCCGGGATTTTATTGAACAGAATGCTCTGGATGTGTTGAATCTGGACATTTGAGCGCAATGCCTTTTCCTTCAGCCTCGCGCCGGTTGGCGATGAAGGGAAGCAAATGCTTGCAAGATGCGGGTTTTCTGCCTAATTTTTGTGCTAACCCGACGGTTTTCCTAACGGTGTTGCTGGCCGAACTGTTCGCGCTGGTGCTGGCGTTGAGCGAAGCCGACCGATTAGGCGACTTCTGGAATCGCCTGGCGCTGATTTCCCTGTTTGTGCAATGGGTGGTGCTGGGTGCCGCTGCGGTTCTCTGCCTGTGCCGGCACTGGCTGGACCGACTGCGTCCGGTTGCGGCGACTGGGGCGGTCCTCGGCCTCACGCAACTGGTTACGCTGAGTTTTTCGCTGGTTGGCGGCGGATTTCTGGCCCCATCACCAGAATTAGCCCTCCCCTCGCTGGCCTTCATCGTGCGCAATCTGGCGATTGCCGGTATTATCACTCTGATTGCTTTGCGCTATTTTTATATTCGTTACCAGTGGCAACGGCAGATTAAAGCGGAATCCCACGCCCGGTTGCGCGCTTTGCAGGCGCGTATTCATCCGCATTTCCTGTTTAACACGCTGAACACCATTGCTAGCCTGATTCCCGATCAACCCGAACAGGCTGAACAGGCAGTGCTGGACCTCGCGGATTTGTTACGCTCGGCGCTGACCAATCGCAACTCGATTTCCCTGGCTGAGGAATTGGAACTGACGCGCCGTTATCTGGCGATTGA
>JAGRHM010000698.1 GCA_020445005.1 Candidatus Competibacteraceae bacterium
GGTAATACTCAAGTTGACAATACCGTTTCCTGAATCTCGACCATGCTTGGATCGCGCGACACCACTTTAAGATTAGGGCCATCAACGAGTCGAACGGTATCTTGCATCTGGAGTCTGATCATGATCCACGGTGGTTTAGCTGTCGGGTCAAAGCCATTCTCTGGAATGATCTCCTGAAACTTCGCAGTCATGATGGTGCCTCGTTCACGGTTGAAATGATGTGGATGCCTACTCCTTAAAGATAAGCCTAGCAGGGTGTCCTGGTTGAGCAGATCCCAGGTGGAATCCAATCCTGTCCGAAAGCAGGGTACGGAGGATAACCCATGTCCAAAATTGATTAAGTGCACTTTCGTCCATCCTCATTGGCGCATGACCGAAACCAACCCATTTCAGACGACTCTCTATGGTGTTGGAAGGGATTGGATCGGGCGAAGCGCTATTTCAGGTTGGAAAAATGGGTATCGATATCCGACCAGCCGGCCAGAACACGCTGGCCTCGTGAGGGAGGATCATCGGTCAACCAGCCGGCCTCATATGTTCTCTTGGACAACATGCCATCATTACCGGAGACACTGCCGGTTCCCAAGGTCTGCCCAAAATCCGCGGTGATCCACTCCCTGCTCGATTTCAATTCGATGATGGCTCCAACATGAGTGATCAAACCCGTTTCACAATTCTGTTCGGTGAAGTCCAAGCTGGCATGGAGGAGGGCAAAGATGTCGCCAGGACGCGGAAGGGTCTTGCTGGTATAGGCATTGACCCACGAATCACCTCGGCGGCAGCGCTTTCGAAATTCCCGGATGGCGGTGAGATTGGTCCGCTCCACGAAGGCTTTCAGGTCTTTTATTCCTCTCATTTCACCGATGATGGCGGGAATGATCGATCCCATGATGTAGCAGTTCGTCCCGACACTGGCTTTGCCGTAGGGCTTGGCGATTTTGGGATAGGTGGCACTGCCATAGGCGCCGGCGCCCTTGAGTTCAGCGGTCAACCGCGCCACGATGATCTTTCGGATTGGCGTCAGGGGCGCCTGTTTGGGCGGCTCATGCGAATACACTGACCATTGAAATTCGCTCTTGACCACAAGGGCCATGGACTGAGCCACCTTGCCGGTTCCCCGCAATAGGGTTTTATCGGAGGCGTTTTTCGGTGCATGGTGAAATATCAATAAGGGGTGTCCTGCTTCATCCAAAATCCAAACGGCATCGCCAGATTTTTTGAAGGAGCCTTTCTTCTGTAGACTGATTTTTTGCCAGATAAGAAATAAGTCTTTCTCTATCGACCATGTTTGGTTGATCCAATCGAAACGAATCCTCACTGCTCCTAACAGCTTGTGAGCCGGGTTGTCGATGATGCATGAAATAATCATGGTCGATCTCCTCTGGCAGAGTCTTGAAGTCTTCGAGCGGCTTATCTCATCAGCTAATTCGCCTTCCCCGCGCCTTTGAACAGAAACACTCGAACCGAGATCACCACCGCCGCCAGCATCCCGGCGAAGATGTACAACTCGGTGTCGCCGGTGCCGATGGCCAGATAGCGCGCCCCGACCACGGAGGCCAGGGCGATGATCATCACCGGCGTGAAATCCACATAGCGCACCCCGGCAGCGTGGCGCATCTCCCGAATCTTGCGCTTGTCCACCAGCCGCTCTTTGGCGGAATCGTCCAGCATATCGGCAATCGCTTGGGGATTGCCGCCGGATTGCTTGACCACATGGCCGATAAACAAACCCGGCGATTCGATCAGCATCCCTTGCCGGGCGATGTATGCCTGGACAATTTCCCGCGTGGCGTCCGGCGTGAGCGGCGGAATCGGAATCTCGGTCATCTTCCACCACAGCTTGGACACGTTGGCTTTCTTCTGACTGGCGCAGCCGATGACTTGAGCCACGTCGAACACGGCCAGCCAGAACGCGACCAGGGTGGGCGTCAGGCTGGTGAAATCGTCCACGGCGATGAGAACCTTGCCGTGATGATCATGCAGGGCGGGGATAATCGCCGCCGTCAAATCCCGCATACTTAACCGGTTGACATGCCGGCGGATGCGTGACCACTCAATCAGTTCCGGCGGTAGATAGCGGTATTCTTCGGGCAACTCCAGCGCCCCCGGATCGAGCAGGCCGACTGCCAGCAGCTTGCGGGCGATGTCGAC
>JAGRHM010000699.1 GCA_020445005.1 Candidatus Competibacteraceae bacterium
GAGGGGGTGACGGTGGCGGCGTTGATCATGGCGATCATGATTCCGCTGATCAACGTCTTGTGCGTACTGGCGCTCAGTACCCATGCGGGTGGTTCATTCACCGTGGGGGGTATTGCGCGGCGCTTGATCACCAATCCGCTGATCCTGGCCTGTTTGAGCGGGATTAGCCTCAATGTCAGCGGGATCGGATTGCCCTGGGGATCGGCAGAGGTGCTGGACATTCTGGCGCGGGCAGCCCTACCGCTTGGTCTGCTGGCGGTAGGCGCGGGATTGCGGCTGGATGGATTATCCCGTCCGGGTTTACTGGCGACGACCAGTGGGCTGAAACTGCTGGTTCTGCCCATGGTCATGGCGCTATTGTGCTTCATCGTACAACCGGGGCGCTTGGAAACCGCCGTGTTAATGACTTTCGCCGCCTTACCCGGCGCCTCCGCCGCCTACATCCTAGCGCGGCAAATGGGCGGCGATGCCTCGCTCATGGCGGCCATTATTACCGTTGAAACCGCGTTGGCGCTGGTGACGTTGCCCGCTGTGCTGGTTTGGGTGGTTTAAAATTAACCATAAATCGGTGATCATGCCTCTTATGAAAGAACTCATCCTCGGCGGCGCACGTTCCGGAAAAAGCGGCTTCGCTCAGCAACGCGCGCTGGCCAGCGGTTTGCCCGTTATCTATCTGGCGACCGCCCAGGCCGGCGACCCGGAAATGGCTGAACGCATCGCCCGCCATCGCGCCGAACGTCCAACGGACTGGGGCCTGGTCGAAGAGCCCTTGGCGTTAGCCGCGGCCTTGCGCGCTCACGCCGCTCCCGACCGTTGCCTGCTGGTCGATTGCCTGACCCTGTGGCTGAACAATCTGCTGGCTGCCAGCGACGCGCGTTTAAGCGATGAAATCAGCGCCCTGCTGAAAACGCTGCCTACATTACCTGGCCAAGTTCTGCTGGTCAGCAATGAAGTCGGCCAGGGCATTGTTCCCGCCAACCCGCTGGCCCGGCGTTTTCGCGACGAAGCCGGCTGGCTGCATCAGGCCGTTGCCGCCCGCTGCGACCGCGCGACCTTTATCATTGCAGGCTTACCTCTCACTCTCAAGGACTGTTTCGCATGAGTCATCACTGGTTTGACGACCCCATTCCCGCCCCCGATGAAACGACGCGCGCTGCCGCCAGCGAACGTCAGGCGCAATTGACCAAGCCGCCCGGTTCCCTGGGCCGACTGGAAGCGCTAGGCGTCGCCCTGGCGTCCATGCAGCGCACCCAGCAACCACGCATCGAACAGGTCTGGATTACCGTATTCGCTGCGGATCACGGGGTAGTCGTCGAGGGTGTATCCGCTTTTCCGCAAGCGGTGACTGCTGAAATGGTGCGCAATTTCGCGCGGGGCGGGGCCGCCATCAGCGTCCTGGCCCGCGAGTGGGGCGCGCGGCTGGATGTGGTGAATGTGGGGACGGCGCAACCTCTGGAAGAACTGCCCGGTGTACTGGACGCCCGGGTGGGTCCCGGCACCGCCAATTTCGTTCACGA